>CAZXGW010000021.1:0-15472 GCA_964640355.1 uncultured Enterobacteriaceae bacterium | reverse complement strand
TCCCTGCCGGCGACGGTCGGCTTTAAGCCTGACCCGCTGTGACGATCTGCACTGTGGCAATGACCGGCTGAATCCACAGGGGCTATTTTAATATCTCAGCGACCGCGTCCCGCTCCTCCTCCAGTTCCTTCCGGGTAACCAGCATCTTCTCGCGGCTGAACTCATCGATCGCGAGCCCCTGCACGATTTCATATTCACCGTTCCTGCACGTCACGGGAAAGGAATACATCAGTCCTTCAGGAATGCTGTAGCTGCCGTCACTCGGTACGGCCATGCTCACCCAGTCATCCGCGGGTGTCCCCAGGAACCAGTCGTGTACGTGATCGATGGCGGCGTTAGCGGCGGAGGCGGCGCTGGAAGCGCCCCGTGCCGCAATGATCTCCGCCCCGCGTTTAGCCACTTTCGGAATGTATTCGTTTTCATACCAGTCCCGCTCCACCAGGTCTTTCGCCGGCCGGCCGCCGATCATGGTGTGGCTGATGTCCGGATATTGCGTGGTGGAGTGATTGCCCCAGATGGTCATCTTCCTGATCTCGCTCACCCTGGTGCCGGTTTTTGCGGCGAGCTGCGCCAGCGCCCGGTTATGATCGAGCCGGGTCATGGCCGTGAAGTTCCTGGAATCAAGATCGGGCGCGCACACCATGGCGGTATGGGCATTGGTATTGGCGGGATTGCCCACCACCACCACGTGCACGTCGCGGCTGGCATGATCGTTCAGCGCCTGGCCCTGGATCCTGAAGATCCCGCCGTTGGCCTCCAGCAGGTCGCTGCGTTCCATGCCGGGCCCGCGCGGCCTGGCGCCGACCAATATGGCGACGTCGGTTTCCCTGAACGCCTGGTTAACGTCGTCCGTCAACACAAAACCGGCCACCAGCGGAAAGGCGCAATCATCGATCTCCATGACCACCCCTTCCAGTGCCTTCATGGCCGGCGTGATTTCCAGCAACTGCAGGATGACGGGTTGATCGCCTCCCAGCATTTCGCCGGCGGCGATACGGAACAACAGGGCATAACCGATTTGCCCGGCGGCGCCGGTGATGGTGATACGTACGGGTGACTTCATGTGGACAGGCTATGTCTCCACAGTCGCCTGCGGGTTGGCCCGGACCGCTGTGCGCTTGTCCATGGGCACGTAATCACGGGTCTCGGCGCCGATGTACAACTGCCTCGGCCGGCCGATGCGGAAATCCGGATCCTCCATCATTTCCAGCCACTGGGCGATCCAGCCCACGGACCTGGAAAGGGCGAACATGACGGTATACATCGAGGTGGGTATCCCCAGGGCCTTGAGAATGATGCCGGAATAAAAATCGACGTTTGGATACAGCTTGCGCTCGACGAAATAATCGTCCTTCAGGGCGATTTCTTCAAGCTTCATGGCAGTCTCGAACAGCGGCTGGTCGATGGTGTCAATTTCATCGAGGAGATCGTGACAGGCCTTGCGTATAATCTTTGCGCGCGGGTCATAGTTCTTGTAAACGCGGTGGCCGAAGCCCATCAGCCGGAAGGGATCGTTCTTGTCCTTGGCGCGATCGATGAATTGGGGGATGTTTTTCACCTCGCCGATCTCCTTCAACATCCTGAGCACGGCTTCGTTGGCCCCGCCATGGGCCCGGCCCCACAGGGTTACGATACCCGCGGCGATGCAGGCGAACGGATTCGCTTCCGCGCTGCCGGCCAGCCGCACGGTCGAGGTCGAGGCATTCTGCTCATGGTCGGCGTGCAGGATCATCAGCAGGTCAAACGCGCGGATGGCCGTCGGGTTGGGCACGTAGGGCCGGTTGGGCAGGGAAAACATCATGTTGAGAAAGTTCTCGACATAACCGAGGTCATCGCGTGAATAGACAAACGGGTGGCCCATCGCGTGCTTGTAACAGTGCGCCGCCAGGATAGGCATTTTGGCGATCACCCGCTTGGCCGTAACATCCCGGTCCGCCGGGTCATTGATGTCCAGCGCTTCGTGGTAGTAAGAGGACAGCGCCCCCGTTATCCCTACCAGGATGGACATGGGATGGGCGTCGTAACGGTAGCCCTCGTAAAACCGTTCCAGATGCTCGTGCACCATGTTGCGCCTGTTCAGCTCGGCGCGGAAGTCATCGTACTGCTGGCGGGTCGGCAACTCCCCGTAGAGGAGCAGATAACACACTTCCAGGTAGGTGCTGTGTTCCGCCAGCTGCTCGATGGGATAACCCCGGTGCATCAGGATGCCCCGTTCACCATCCAGGTAAGTGATAGCGCTGCGGCAGGAGGCGGTGGAGAGATAGCCCGGATCGAGCGAGAACATGCCGAGTTCGCGGTAGAGGGATTGAATATCTATCACCGGTGCGCCGTAGGTGCCGTAGTACACCGGGCATTCAACCCGCTTGCCCGTCCGGTTGTCGATTATGGTCACGGTATCAGCCATCGGGAATCCCTCTTGCCGGGAGGTAAAATAAGTAATAGAAATTCTTCTTATAGTTTTATATTTTTAGGATACCGCCTGATATGGCGTTGCAGCAAGGTTAAATCCGCCGCGGAGGCTGAAAAAGCCGGCGGGTCGTGACACAATGGGCGCGCCGGAGGACGCTGAAAAATAACTTATAAACAACATAAATTGTTGAACCCAACTTACTGCGTAACCGGGAATAACCCTGAAAAAAACGACCTGCAAGTCAGGCCGGTATCCTGGCGGACAGGCGGGCGCACCCGGCACAGCCGGAACATGTATGGATAAAGTCTCATCATCCTGTCTTTACAGCGGCAACGCCTGGTTTATCGACGAGCTGTACCAGGCTTACCTCTCGGACCCGGATAGCATCCCGGGCGAATGGCGGGCGTATTTCGAGTCTCTTCGGGAACCCGGTCCGACCCCGGGTGTGTCCGGAGCACCCGCCGGGGGGCGCGCCTACGAGGCCGACCCCCACGAGATAACGGCCAGGGCGGCCGGTGATGACGACAGCCAGATCACGTCCCACCAGAAGCAGGTGGCCGTCCTGCAGTTGATCAACGCGTATCGCTTTCGCGGGCACCGGCAGGCCGACCTCGATCCCCTGAAACAGTACGAACGCCCGCATGTGCCGGAACTCGACCCGGCCTACCATGGGCTTACGGACGCCGATCTCGACGGCAATTTCAATACCGGTTCCCTGCAATACACCCGGGAAGAAATTCCCCTGCGGGAAATCATCAAGGTCGTCCAGCAGACTTACTGCCACACGATCGGCGCCGAATACATGCACATCAACGATACCGAACAGAAGCGCTGGATCCAGCAAAGGCTCGAAACCTGCTGCGCCACCCCCGCCTTCGACCGGGAGCAGAAACTGCGCATCCTCGAACGCGTGATCGCCGCCAATGCCCTGGAAGAATACCTGCATACCAAGTACGTCGGCCAGAAACGCTTTTCACTGGAAGGCGGCGAGAGCCTGATCCCGCTCCTCGATTGCCTGGTCCAGGAAAGCGGCCGGCACCAGACCCGGGAGGTCGTGATCGGCATGGCCCACCGCGGCCGCCTGAATGTACTGGTCAATACCGTCGGCAAGCTTCCCGGCGACCTGTTCAGCGAATTCGAGGGCAAGAAGACGGCTGAAGACGAGGATGACACCGGCGACGTGAAATATCACCTGGGCTATTCGTCCGACATCCTGACACCGGGATGCCCGGTGCACCTGACGCTGGCGTTCAATCCCTCGCACCTCGAGATCATCGATCCCGTGGTCGAAGGTTCGGTGCGCGCGCGCCAGGAACGGCGCAGGGATCACAACCATAACCTGGTGCTGCCGGTGCTGATCCACGGCGACGCCGCGTTCGCCGGGCAAGGCGTGGTCATGGAGACGTTCAACCTGTCCCAGACCAAGGGATACACCACGGGCGGCACGGTCCATATCATCATCAACAACCAGATCGGGTTCACCACCAGCGATCCCCTGGACTCACGCTCCACCCTGTACTGCACCGACGTCGCCAAGATGGTGCAGGCCCCCATTTTCCATGTAAACGGTGATGACCCCGAAGCCGTTGTCTTCATCGCCGGTCTCGCCCTGGATTTCCGCATGGCCTTCAACAAGGACGTGGTCATCGACATGGTTTGTTACCGCAAGCACGGGCACAGCGAGGCGGATGAACCGGCCGCCACCCAGCCCATCATGTACAGGCACATAAGGCAACACCCCGGGGTGCGCAAACTCTATACGGAAAAACTGATCCGGGAGAACGTGATCACGGGCGAGCAGGCGGACAGGATCGCGGAAGACTACGTCCGGTCGCTGGAATCAAACCGGCCGGTAGCCGGCCCCGTTGCAGAAAACATCAGCCATGACTTTCTCATCAACTTTGCTCCTTTCAAGGACATGCCGTGGGATACGGAAACCGATACCGCCTTCGATACGGACACGGTCAGGTTCCTCGCGGAGCGCATCACCGACGTCCCGGAGGGTTTCAACCTGCATCCTACCGTCAGCCGCATCATCGAGAACCGGCGGAAAATGGGGCGGGGCGAGCTGCCCATGGACTGGGGGTTTGCGGAAACCATGGCCTATGCCTCCCTCTTGACGGCCGGTTACCCCATCAGGCTGTCGGGCCAGGACAGCAGCCGGGGAACGTTTTTCCACCGCCATGCCGTCATTCATGACCAGGAAACCGGGGAGGCCTATATTCCCCTGAAGCACCTGCGTGAGGGACAGGCGAATTTTCTGGTCATCAACTCCACCCTCTCCGAGGAAGCCGTGCTGGCGTATGAATATGGCTACAGTAGTGCTTCACCGAACACCCTCGCGATATGGGAAGCCCAGTTCGGCGATTTCGCCAACGGCGCGCAGGTGGTGATCGATCAGTTCATCAGTTCCAGCGAGGCCAAGTGGGGGCGTTATTGCGGGCTGGTGCTGCTGCTGCCCCACGGCTACGACGGCATGGGGCCGGAACACTCGTCCGCGCGACTCGAGCGTTACCTGCAGTTATCCGCCCGTGAAAACATGCAGGTCTGCGTGCCCAGCACGGCGGCGCAGATGTTTCACATGCTGAGACGCCAGATCCTGCGGCCCTACCGCAAGCCGTTGATCATCATGAGCCCGAAAAGCCTGTTGCGGCACAAGCTCTCCACCTCGCCGGTCGAGGAGCTGAGCAGCGGCCGGTTCAGGACGGTCATCGATGAGATCGACGATCTTGATCCGGCGGCCGTCACCCGCCTGCTGTTCTGCTGCGGCAAGGTCTATTACGACCTGCTCGAGGCACGCCGGGAAAACAAACTGGAAAACATTGCCATCGCCAGGATCGAGCAGCTGTTTCCCTTCCCCTTGGCGGAAGTCAGGCGCGTGATCGGCCGCTACCGGAACGCCAGGGAGGTGGTCTGGGTGCAGGAAGAACCCAAGAACCAGGGGAGCTGGTACTACATGCACTCGCGCGGCACCATGATCGGTTGCCTCGAGGAACATCACGTCTTCGGCTACGCCGGGCGTTTTTATTCCGCGTCCCCCGCCGTGGGTTACATGTCGAAACACCTGGAACAGCAACGCCAGCTGGTGCGGGATGCGCTGCAGCTGGACAAGCTTGAAGTCACCTATAAAAAGAACATCGGCCAGGCTTGACGGCTCACCGGGCCGGCCGGTCATTTACTGAACCGCCACGCAAGAGGCGTAAAGGAGTTAACCGTGCGTATAGAGGTGAAGGTCCCGGTCCTGGCCGAATCGGTGGCTGAGGCCACCCTCCTGAACTGGCATAAAAACGTCGGCGATACGGTCAGCCGCGGCGACAGCCTGATCGATATCGAGACTGACAAGGTGACGCTCGAAGTGGCCGCGCCCAATGACGGGGTTCTCGCCGAGATCCTGAAACAGAACGGCGAGGAAGTGCACAGTGACGAGGTAATCGCCCGCATCGAGACCGAAGCCGTCGTGGGCGCGGCGGCGGCACCGCCTGCCCCACCCGCCGCGGCAATTTCCCCTCAAGCCGGGGTGGCAGCTGCCGCGCCTGTATCACCCAAACACACTGCCCCGGCGACACCGGAGGCCAAAGCGGCCACAGCGGCACCCCAGGACCTCCCGGATCAGGCGCCGGTGGAAAAGCCGGCAGCCGACACCAAGCTCAGCCCGGCGGTACGCAGCCTCCTTGCCGAACACAAGCTGAGCGCCGCGGATATTCCCGCCAGCGGTGGCCGCCTGACCAAGGAAGATGTCCTCAAACACATCGAAAAAAAGACTGTTGCGGTGCCCGCCGCCGCACCGCAGGCACCGGCGCCCACCCCGGCCAGGCCTCAACCCCGTCCGGAAACCACGAATGAAGCCGGGCCCGCGGTCGCTGCACCCGCCGCGCCCACACCGGCGCCGAAGGCGGACATGGACCGCGGCCGTCCGGTTGAACGGGTCCCCATGACGCGCCTGCGCCGGCGCGCTGCCGAACGCTTGCTCATGGCGCAGCATGAAAACGCGCTCCTGACCACGTTCAACGAAGTCAACATGCAGCCCATCATCGACCTGCGCAACCGTTACAAGGACGAGTTCGAAAAAACCCACGGCGTCAAGCTGGGGTTGATGTCCTTCTTTACCAAGGCCGCCGTCGAGGCGCTGAAAAAATTTCCCGTCCTCAACGCCTCAGTGGACGGCGAGGATATCGTCTATCACCGTTATTATGATATCGGCATCGCCGTCGGCTCGCCGCGGGGGCTGGTCGTTCCCGTCCTCCGCGACGCCGACACCCTGAGTTTCGCCAGCATCGAGGCCAGGATCCGGGAGTACGGCGAGAAGGCCCGCAACGCCAAGCTCACCATCGAGGATCTGACCGGGGGGACGTTCACCATCACCAACGGCGGAGTATTCGGATCGCTGCTGTCAACGCCGATCATCAACCCGCCCCAGAGCGCCATCCTCGGCATGCACAAGATGCAGGAGCGGCCGGTCGCGGAAAAGGGCCAGGTGGTGATCCGGCCGATGATGTATCTCGCCCTCTCCTACGATCACCGCATCATCGACGGCCGCGAGGCCGTGCAGTTTCTCGTGGCCATCAAGGATCAGATCGAAGATCCGACCCGGTTGCTGCTCCAGGTCTGATCACGTGCCCCCGGTCTGCATTTACTGTCTGCCGGCCGGCGTCACAGGCGCCAGGACCGGGCGGCCATCTTTTCCAGCGGCGTATCAACCACCGGGTTTATGCCGGCGATTTCCGGCACGACCGGGAACCACGGGGTAGGGCCCGGGCATGGCGCAATACGACGTCATCGTCATCGGCGCGGGGCCCGGTGGATACGTCGCCGCCTTGCGCTGCGCCCAGCTCGGGCTGACCACGGCCTGTGTCGACAGCTGGATTAACGGTGAAGGCAAGCCCGCGCTTGGTGGCACCTGCCTGAATGTCGGCTGCATCCCGTCCAAGGCATTGCTCGATTCCTCGCATTACTACATGCACATCAAGCATGGGATGGCCGAACATGGCATCAGCGTCAGCGGCGCGGCGATAGACGTCAACCGCATGATTGCCCGCAAGGAGAAGATCGTCAGCCAGCTGACCCAGGGGATCGCGGGCCTGTTCCGCAAGAACAAGGTCACGTGGCTGCAAGGCCACGGCCGTCTGCTGCCGGGCAACCAGGTGGAGATCACCCCCGTTAACGGCGAGGGCACGGCAAAGACCACGGTGGCCGCAAAGCACATCATCATCGCCACCGGTTCGGTGCCGGCGCGGATCCCGCCCGCCCAGGTCGATCAGGAGCGGATTGTCGATTCCACCGGCGCCCTCGATTTCAACCAGGCGCCGAGGACGCTGGGGGTTATCGGCGCCGGCGTTATCGGCCTTGAACTCGGCAGCGTCTGGAGCCGCCTGGGATCCGAGGTTCTCATCCTCGAGGCCCTGGACGAGTTCCTGGTGGCGGTCGACCGCCAGATCGCCAACGAGGCCTGGAAGATCCTGCAAAAACAGGGGCTGGACATCCGCCTCGGAGCGCGCGTCACGGGTACCGGAACCAACAATCAGCAGGTCATCGTCAACTACGAGGACAAGCAGGGCAAGCACCAGGTCGTAATGGACAAGCTGATCGTGGCCGTCGGACGAACCCCGAATACCGCGGGCCTGGGCGCCGAGAGCTGCGGCCTGTTGATGGATGAACGCGGTTTCATCCTGGTGGATGAAGAGTGCCGGACCAATCTTCCCGACGTCTATGCTATCGGGGACGTCGTCCGGGGACCGATGCTCGCGCACAAGGCTTCCGAAGAAGGTGTGGCCGTGGCCGAGCGGATCGCCGGCCGGCCGGGACACATGAATTATGAAACCATCCCCTGGGTGATCTACACCTGGCCGGAGATCGCCTGGGTGGGCAAGACCGAACAGGAACTAAAGGACAGCGGCACGGACTACCGCTGTGGTGTTTTCCCGTTTACCGCCAGCGGCAGGGCCCGGGCCATGGGCGAGAGCGGGGGACTGGTCAAGTTCATCGCCGATGCCAGAACGGATCGCATTCTCGGCTTGCACATCATCGGGCCCAATGCCTCGGAACTCATTACCGAAGGCGTCCTCGCCATGGAGTTCGACAGCAGCAGCGAAGATATCGCGCGCACCATTCACGCCCACCCCACCCTGACTGAAGCACTGCACGAGGCTGCCCTTGCCGTTGATCAACGCACCTTGCATCTCTGATGCCTCGGCGCACGGCCGCCGTCAACCGGCTGGAGTCACCGGCGGTATTCTGCTACCATCAAAATTGATTTGTGCACTGCAGCGTAGACGGCTCCGCGACGCCTGCGTCCATTTATCCGGAGGAGGATCACCCAATGCCTGAGAATGTCGTTATCGTGGCCGCCGGCCGTACGGCCATCGGAAATTTCAGCGGCAGTTTGTCGGAAATACCGGCCCACACCCTGGGATCCAGGGTCATCGCCGGCGTGCTGGAACGTGCGGGGTTAACACCCGAACAGGTGGATGAAGTCATCCTGGGCCAGGTCCTGACGGCCGGGGTCGGTCAAAACCCCGCCCGGCAGGCGGCCATCCTGGCCGGCCTGCCGCACTCGGTCCCCTGCATGACGATCAACAAGGTCTGCGGCAGCGGGCTCAAAGCCGTACACCTTGCCGCCCAGTCCATCAAATGCGGCGACGCCGGCACCATCATCGCCGGCGGACAGGAAAACATGAGCCTTGCCCCGCACGTACTGCCCCGATCGCGCACCGGCACCAAGATGGGTGACTGGAAACTGGCCGATTCCATGATCCTCGACGGCCTGTGGGACGCCTTTAACAATATCCACATGGGGATCACGGCGGAAAATATTGCCAAAAAATACAACATCTCGCGCCAGGAACAGGATGAATTCGCGGCGGCGACACAGCAAAAATGTGAAGCCGCGCAAAAAGAAAACAGGTTTGCCGACGAGATCATCCCGATCGAGATTCCGCAGCGCAAGGGTGATCCGGTTATTTTCAACCGGGATGAATTCCCCCGCGCCGGTGTCACCGTCGACGGGATCGCCAAGCTGCGGCCGGCCTTCGACAAGGAGGGAACCGTGACCGCGGCCAACGCCTCCGGACTGAATGACGGCGCGGCCGCGGTGATCGTCATGGCCGAAAGCCGGGCGAAAGACCTTGGGCTCACGCCGCTGGCCAGGATCAGGGCCTACGCCAGCGCCGCCGTCGATCCCGCGATCATGGGCACCGGTCCGATACCGGCTACCCGGCATTGCCTGGAGAAGGCCGGCTGGTCAGTGGCTGATCTGGACCTGATTGAAGCGAACGAGGCCTTTGCCGCCCAGGCGATTTCGGTCAACCGGGAACTCGGCTGGGACACGGCCAGGGTGAATGTCAACGGCGGCGCCATTGCCCTGGGACATCCCATCGGTGCCTCGGGATGCCGTATCCTGGTGACACTGCTTTATGAAATGAAACGCCGGGATGCCAAAAAAGGCCTGGCTACCCTGTGTATCGGCGGCGGCCAGGGCGTGGCACTGGCGGTAGAGAGGTAAGCACCATGTCCGACCTGAAAGGAAAAGTGGCCCTTGTGACGGGCGGTACCGGGGGTATCGGCGCCGCGATCTGTTTGCGGCTCGCGGATTCCGGCGCCCGGGTGGCCACCAATTACCGCAACGCGGAGAAGGCGAAAAAGTGGCAGGCGGAAGTCAGGGAAAAGGGCTACGCGATCCAAATCTACGAGGCCGATGTGTCGGACTTCGACGCCTGCCGTAACCTCGTCAAAACGATCGAGAGCGATATCGGCCCCGTCGATATCCTCGTCAACAACGCCGGCATCACCAAGGACGGTACGTTCCGCAAAATGTCGAGAGAACAGTGGGACGAAGTGATGCGGATCAACCTGGACGGCCTGTTCAACATCACGAAGCAGGTGGTGGAGGGCATGATGGAGCGGGGCTGGGGGCGCATCATCAATATCTCGTCCATCAACGGCCAGAAAGGCCAGATGGGCCAGACCAATTACTCCGCCTCCAAGGCGGGGATGCACGGTTTTACCATGGCGCTCGCCCAGGAAGTGGCCCGAAAGGGCGTGACCGTCAACACGGTGTCGCCCGGATACATCGCGACGGAGATGGTGATGGCGGTGCCCGAGGACATCCGTGAAAAGATCATCGCCACCATTCCCGTGGGGCGGCTGGGCAAGCCCGAGGAGATCGCGGCGATCGTGAATTTTCTGGCCTCGGAGGATGCCGCGTTTGCAACCGGCGCCGATTTCTCCATTAACGGCGGCCAGCACATGATGTGAGTTCGCCGGATAACTTTGAACTTTGATCTTTGAACTTTGATCTTTGAACTTTAAACTTTATACTTTTATTTATGAGTGATGTCCGCATCATAAAGAAGTACCCGAATCGCCGCCTCTATGACACGGAACAGAGCAAATACATCACGCTCGATGACGTAAAACAACTCGTGCTCTCCGACGTTGAATTCTGCGTCAAGGACGTCAAGACGGAGGAGGACCTCACGCGCAACATCCTGCTGCAGATTATTTCCGAGCAGGAGCACGGCGGGGAGCCTTTTTTTTCGACCGAACTGCTGACCCGGATCATCCAGTCCTACGGCGATTCGCTGCAAACGGTCGCCGGCAACTATATACAGAAGAGCATGGAACTGTTTGTCGAACAGCAGAAGCAGTTACAGAACGCCATGTCCTCGGATCCCCTGACGGCCATGTCGGAACTCGCAGACCGGAATCTCAAGATGTGGCAGGAAATGCAGGAAAATTTCTTCCGGGCCACCGGGTTGAAGAAGGGGAAGAATTCCAAATAAAAACAGCCCGTCCTGCAGCCTGCAGGAGGAAATCACCGGGGGGTTCCGCATGACCAAAGCAACGCAGTCCGCCATTGCCTGCCATGATGCCTGTTCCGAAATACTGAACCACCTGCACAAAGTGCAGAAGAACATGCTGTCCGGCGCGCTGAATCCGCTTGAACTCACGCTCGATTCGCTGTTTCGCCTCTCGGCATTCACCACCGCCAGCCTGGACCGCCTGCTGAACCACCATCACGACACCCTGTCGTTTTACCTTCCGTACCTCGGTGCCGGGGTCCGGAGATCCCGCGCAATGTCAGCGGCCGCAAGACCCCGGATCGAAACACACCGCGTGGTGGTCGTTACCGGCGGTACGGGCGGCATCGGCACCGAGATCTGCAAGCGCCTGTACGCGGACGGCCACCGTGTGGTAGCCACCTTCCTTGCCGCCGAAGCGGACAGGGCCGCGGCGTGGCGGGAAAAACACCGCGAGGCCGGTTTTGACATCGACATCATCGAATGCGACGTCACCGATTTTTCGGCATGCAGGAAGATGGGCAGGACGCTGGAAAGGAAATACGGCCACGTGGACATCCTTGTCAACGGCGCCGGTATCACGCGCGATGCGACGCTGCGAAAGATGGACCTCGAAAACTGGCACGCCGTCCTGGACACCAACCTGGACAGTGTGTTCAACGTCACCCGCAATCTCATCAACGGCATGATCAGGCGCCGTTACGGCAGGATCATCAATATTTCCTCGGTCAACGGCCAGAAAGGCCAGTTCGGCCAGACCAACTATTCCGCCGCCAAGGCCGGGATGATCGGATTTTCCAAATCGCTCGCCCTCGAACTCGCCGGCAGCGGCATCACCGTCAACAGCATCTGCCCCGGTTATGTCGAAACAAGCATGGTCGAGGCCATCCCCGAAGACATCCGGAATTCCATCATCTCCAGGATCCCCCTGGGGCGGCTGGCAGATCCCTCTGAGATCGCGGACGCCGTGTCCTATCTCGCCGCCGAGAATTCGGGCTACATCACGGGCTCTGAAATCTCCATCAACGGCGGACTGTATACGGGGTGATACCCGCATCACCGGTGTGCCCGATCGCCGCGGCCGTGACCGAGGCGTAAACCATGGGTTTCTTTTCCCGGATTTTTCTCAGGCAGCACGACGAATTCGCGGACGCGCTGGCGAAGGAATTCATCGAGCAGTGCCCGCTGGCGTCGGTCACGGGCGCGCGGGACAGGAAGGCTGTCAGAAAATTCGACAAGGCGGTAAACCATCTCTACACCCGCGCCAGGGACTACCGCGGCAGGGTGAAACTGAATATCTACACCAAGGCCAGGATCGGCAACAAATTCATGTGGGCGCTGAGAGACGCGGGCTACGATGAAGTGCTGATAGAGGAGCTGACCAACGGCCTCCTGCTTGCGCTCAGCGGCCCGTAACCGGCCCTGCGGCGCACCGGCCGAGGCCGGCGGTCACCCGGGCAAACCCAGCGCCTGTTTCAGGGGGCCGAGATGCGATTCGTAATTTTTCCAGCGGTGGATGGATGACGTGTATATCGGCTGGCGGACCTGCCAGCTGCTTGCCGTCATCACGGGCCGCCGGGTTTCATGGAAGGCGAGACATCTCCGGTCCCACGGCAGGCCGAGGTAGTCAATCAGGCGGCGGATCTCCTGTTCCTTGTCCGCGATCAGCTTTTCGTAGTCAAGTTCATATAGTCTCACCGGCAACACGTTGCGCCAGTGCGCCATCAGGCGTTCATACTGGTGGTAATAATGTCCGATAGCCGTGAGATCGTACGCATAGGGGTGCCTGGCCGTGAATTTCTGAAAATAAACGGACAGGCAGGTGTCCAGTGCATTCCGCCGGCAGTGCACGATGCCGGCGTTCGGAAACAGGATCGCTATCAGGCCGAGATGCAGAAAATTGCCCGGCATCTTGTCGGTGACGCGGACCGCCTCGGGGGCGCAGCCGGAAAGCAGGTCCAGGTATTCACGCACCAGGACGTTCACGGCGTCCTGATTCAGCCGGGCGGCGCAGGCGGGATATTCACTGTCCGTTTCCAGCAGGGCGGGGAGGGACGCCGCGATCCGGTTGAAGTACTCCAGTTCATCGGCCCCGTGTGCAAGCGGATGGCTGGCGATGATCTGTTCGACAAGCGTCGTTCCGGAGCGCGGCATGCCGACAATGAAAACAGGCCGCTGCGACGGATCGCCGTCAAGACGGCAGTCCCTGAAAAATCCGGCGCCGTAAACGTCGATCAGCCGCCCGATGAATCTTTCATGTTCCTCCGGGTTATAATCCATCGCCCTGCCAACCAGTTCGTTTCCCTCCCGGTAATGCCGGAACGCCTGTTCGTACTGCCCGCAGTCATCATATATTTTCCCCAGGGCGAAATGCAGATTCGCCCGTTTATCATCACTGAGCTTCGGATCACGAAGCGTCTCCTGTATCACTGCGATCTCCCCCCGGTCTCCAACGCTGGACTTGCGCAGGCCGGCAATGTTCTGCCTGACAACAGCCAGGCCCGGATCGAGGGCCAGCGCCCGTTCGTAAGCCGCTCCGGCCTTTTCAAAATCGCCGTAGAGCACGTGCAGGTTTCCCAGGCAGCAGAGGGCCTCCGCGAAGTCCGGATTTAATTCGAGCGCTTTCTCGATCATCAACTGCGACTCCTCCAGGCGCCGCAAAAGCATCAGGATCCCGCCCAGGTTGTTATACGCCTCCGCATAAGCGGGCGCCAACTGCAGTGCTTTCTCGAACGCAACCCTCGCTTCCTCGAGCCGTTCAAGCTTGCGGTATATAAGGCCAAGGGTGTTATAGGCCTCGGCGAAATCCGGCCTGAGGCCGATTGCCTTTTCACATTCTGCCAGGGCTTCTTCCTGCCGGCCGAGCTGGTGCAGGACCAGGCCGAGGTTTGCGCGGGCCTCGGTGTAATCGGGATGGGATTCCAGCGCCGCGTTGAAATGATCCATCGCGGCCTGCCATTCCCCCTGCATGCGCAAGACATTGCCGAGGTTGTTGTGCGCCTCTGCGTAGTCCGGCTTCTGGTGCAGGCATTTTTCGAATTCCCGTATGGCGTCTCCGGGCCTGCCCGATTCCCGGTAGGCATTGGCCAGGTTAAAGCGGGTCATCAGGTCATCCGGATTCATCGACAAGACCCGTTCATAGGCGGCTGCGGCCTGTTCATGTCTGCCGAGCTGGAACAGGGTATTGCCCAGGGTGGCCAGCAGGGCGGGATGATCGGGATACACCCGCAGGGCCTCCTCGCAAAACCCCGCCGTTCTCGCATACTGGCCATGGTTGTAATGGACGATGGCGAGATTGTTGTAAAAATCGGGAACGTCGGGATTGATGGCGATTGCGCGCTCGATGAAATCTACGGCTTCCGCGTACCGTCCAGTTTGGGAACTTACCAGGCCGAGCAGGTGTAATACGTCGACATTGTCGTTCTGCAGATCGAGCAATCGGCGATACAGCCTTTCCGCCTGCGGCAACTCGCTGCGCTCATGATGACCGATGGCCTCGTCAAACAGACGGGAAAATGTCGCGGCGGGTTGTTCCGGGTCAATGTCCATGGTATGGGAAACGCTGCTGTCGCCTGTAAGCTCCGTTCTTACCGATGATACAACAGCCCTCAGAATGGCCACGACCCAACCCCGGGGTACGGGTAATTGTCAAAGCATTTCCCTGCCAAGGCCGGGCTGTCAGCATATCGTATTGATTTTCAGCACTTTTATTGTCATTTATTGCATGCAACCCTGGCAGTCGGCCCGTGTAAGAGTCCCTTGACAGAGGGGCTTGAAAACCCTATGCTGCACTGCAATATTATTGCAATGCACAAACACAGATCTTACCGGGAGAAGACAGATGACTACCACCCTCATTGAAAACGTCAATACGCTGGGCAAGAGCTCCTACGAATCCGTGAAGGAGTTCTACACCATCAATACCAATCTCGCCGAGCAGTTGATCGAGCAGCAACTCGCCCTCGTCTCCGCCGGCATTGAATGTGCCGCGCGCCAGCTGAAGCTGGCCGGCGAGGCCCGGGGTTACAAGGAACTGATCAACGGCCAGACCGAGATCGTCACCGAGTTCAACGGCAAGGTACAGGGGATTGCCCGCAACACCCTGGATATCTTCAACGAGACCCGCGACGAAGTGAACGCCTGGTTTGAGAAAGGCGTGAAGGAAGCGGAAAAAGGTCTCCGCGAAGCGACCAAGGTTGTTCCCCTGAGCACCAAGGCCGCCTGAACCGCGTTTAACACTTTCAACCCTCCCCTCTGGCCCGCCCCC
>CAZXGW010000020.1:0-15928 GCA_964640355.1 uncultured Enterobacteriaceae bacterium | reverse complement strand
GAATGAATTTCCCGGCGAGCGCCCGGACAGGGATGTGCGGGCCGGTGCGAAACAGGGCCCGACGGTTACGGCAGGGAGGCCGGCCGCCGGACACGAACGAAGGCCAGTAGCTCAATTGGCAGAGCGGCGGTCTCCAAAACCGCAGGTTGGGGGTTCGATTCCCTCCTGGCCTGCCATATAGCAGGAAACGTAGTGAGGAGAAGCGGAAGATCGCGGGTGGATGACTGAAAGGTAACATGAATACGAAAATCGATTCAGTGAATGCCAGGCTGGATACGGCGAAGCTGGTTTTGGCGCTGCTGCTGGTACTGTCAGCCATTGCCGCGTTTTATGTGTATGCCGATCAGTCCCTGCTGTTGCGGGTGGGCGGCATCCTTGCCGCTGTGGGTGCAGGCGCCGTCATCGCCCTGCAGACAGGCAAGGGCCGGCAGATTTGGGAATTTCTTCAGGATGCCCAGATAGAAGTGCACAAGGTGGTCTGGCCGACCCGCCAGGAGACGGTACAGACTACCCTGATAGTGATATTGATGGTGATTAGTATTGCCGTAATTCTGTGGTTGCTGGATCTGTTTCTCGGCTGGTCCGTCAGCAGCGTGATGGGCCGTGGAGGTTAGATGATGGCCTTGCGCTGGTATGTGGTGCATGCCTATTCAGGCTTTGAAGACCAGGTAAGGCGTTCACTCAAGGAACGTATCGAGCGCAGTGGTCTCGATGACAAGTTTGGTGACATCCTGGTTCCCACCGAGGAAGTCGTGGAAATGCGCGACGGGAAAAAACGCAAGAGTGACCGCAAATTTTTCCCCGGTTATGTCCTGGTGCAAATGGAAATGAACGATGATACCTGGCATCTGGTCAAGGACGCGCCGCGGGTGCTTGGCTTTGTAGGCGGGACGAGCGACAACCCGGCGCCCATAACGGACGCGGAAGCGGATGTCATATTGCAGCGGGTTGTGGACGGCGTGGACAAGCCGAAGCCGAAAATCCTGTTTGAACCGGGTGAGGTCGTACGTGTCATCGATGGACCGTTCACGGATTTCAACGGGGTCGTGGAGGAAGTGAATTTCGAGAAGAGCCGCCTGCGGGTCTCGGTGTTGATATTCGGCCGTTCCACGCCGGTTGAACTTGAATTCGGGCAGGTGGAGAAGGATTAAAGGATGGTGAGTGGTGAATGGTGAGTGGTGAACGGTATCAGCGGCCTGAATATTCAATAATAATGAACTATTCACCCTTCACCCTTCACCATTCACTGCTTTGAACCACGGGAGAATCTGTTGGCAAAGAAGATCGAAACGTATATCAAGTTGCAGGTGCCGGCGGGCCAGGCCAATCCCAGCCCGCCGGTAGGGCCTGCCCTGGGCCAGCACGGGCTGAACATCATGGAATTCTGCAAGGCGTTCAATGCCCAGACCCAGGGGCTCGAGGCCGGCCTGCCGATCCCCGTCGTCATCGCGGTGTATTCGGACAAGAGTTTTACGTTCGTTACCAAGACCACGCCGGCGTCGCACCTTCTGAAAAAGGCCGCCGGCATCAAGAGCGGAAGCGGAACGCCCAGTACCAGCAAGGTAGGCAGGGTGACGCGCGCCCAGCTCGAGGAAATCGCGAGAACGAAGAAACCGGACCTGACGGCCGCCGATCTGGAAGGTGCGGTCCGCACCATCGCCGGCACGGCCCGCAGCATGGGCATTGAGACCGAGGGAGTCTAGCCATGGCGAGGCAGACCAGGCGTAGGAAGGCGACAGGTGTCAAGGTCGAGGGGGGGCGGCAATATCCCGTGATGGAAGCCCTGCAGCTGTTAAAGGAAGTATCGACCGTCAAGTTTGATGAATCGGTGGAAGTTGCGGTCAACCTGGGTATTGACTCTCGCAAGTCGGATCAGTCCATACGGGGCTCGACAGTTTTGCCGAGAGGCAGCGGCAAGACCGTCAGGATCGCCGTATTTGCCCAGGGCGAACAGGCGAAAGCCGCAAAGGCGGCCGGTGCTGACGCCGTGGGCTTCGAGGACCTCGTTGAACGGATGCAGGGTGGCGAGCTGGCGTATGAGGTGGTGATTGCAACACCGGATGCCATGCCGCTGGTCAGCAAACTTGGCAAGGTGCTTGGCCCGCGTGGATTAATGCCCAACCCGAAGGTAGGCACCGTAACCAATGACATCAGGCAGGCAGTTGAAAATGCCAAGGCGGGGCAAGTGCGTTACCGCTCGGATAAAAATGGCATTGTGCATTGTGCGATTGGCAAGTTGTCGTTCGAACCGGCTGCCCTCAAGGAAAATCTGGAGGCATTGCTGCACGATCTGGCCAAGTCGAAGCCAAGTTCGGCGAAAGGAATATTCATGAAGAAAATCTCCCTGTCCACCACCATGGGCCCCGGCCTGGTGGTTGATCAGGGTTCATTATCGGTATGAAAGGCGTGAATCAGGCGGTTTCGGCCGGGTTTGTCTTCCGTCCAAACGGCGTTTCACGAAATGAAGGCTTTGGACTGGTGAAGGGACATCATCAGGCGTCAAAGACCGCAGATGCTTTCGTTTGTTGCTGTAAAAACGCGAGCTTAATGTAACCGCGAGTTTATCTGCGCAGACGGTGCTCCCCGGACAGGTCATACCTGGCAGGGTCGCCGTAAAGGCGGGTTCCGGATACCGCTTGCCGGGAGGCAGGACCTTCAGGCGGCGGTCCGCAGGACCTTGTGAAATACGGGGCCAACCGGGCAATTCCGGCGCGTGCGGCAGGAGAGCAGGCCTGCCCGGATAAACGCCCTGGCGGCCTGCCCGACATGGGAGGAGCATGTGTTGTGAGACTGACATTGGAAGCCAAAAAGGCGATCGTAAACGAAGTTGCGGAAATCGCGGCAAGCGCCCCGTCAGCCATTGCGGCGGAATACGCCGGCCTGAGCGTTGCTGAAATGACCAGGCTGCGCCAATCGGCGCGTGAAGCCGGCATCTATTTGCGTGTTGTCAGGAATACCCTGGCGCGCAGGGCATTGGAAAATACGAAATTTGATTGCATGTGTGACAGGCTGGCAGGCCCGTTGCTGTTTGCGTTCTCGAAAACGGAACCTGGCGCGGCGGCGAAGGTCATCCGCAATTTCGCGAAGGACAACGACAAGCTTGTAGTCAGGTTTGTGGCGCTGGACGGCAGGCTGTTAACTCCTGCAGACATCGAGAAACTTGCAAACCTGCCTACCTATGAACAGGCAATCAGCATGCTCTTGGGCGTCATGACCGCACCGCTGGCCTTGCTGGCGAGAACGCTGGTTGCGCCGCATGCAAAATTCGTCAGGACGCTTGCCGCCGTGCGGGATAAGAAACAGGCGGCGTGATCCGTCCGGCAATTCACGAATGATCCGATTATCAATTTCAAGGTGAAGGAGTAGCAATCATGGCTGTCAGCAAAGAAGACATTCTGGAAACCATTTCCAATATGACGGTGCTTGAAGTCGTCGAGCTGGTCGAGGCGATGGAGGCGAAATTCGGTGTATCAGCCGCCATGGCTGCCGTGCCGGCCGCAGCGGCCGGCGGAGCCGCATCCGCGGAAGCGGCAGCGGAAGAACAAACCGAGTTCAATGTCGTCCTGACGGGTTTCGGTGAGAACAAGGTGACTGTAATCAAGGTTGTCCGCAGTATTACCGGGATGGGCCTCAAGGAGGCAAAGGACCTGGTTGAAGGTGTCCCCTCAACCATCAAGGAAGGCGTTGCCAGGACCGAAGCCGAGGACATCAAAAAGCAGCTGGAAGAAGCAGGTGCCACTGTCGAAATCAAATAGGCAGGTTTCGCGTTTGTATTTTTTCCCCGGAAGGCACGGCGGTCGTCCGGCGGTTTCCGCCGCGTGGCGGGCCGCACGCCGCCTGCGATCCTGCTTGTCTGTTATACCGGCCGGCAAATGCCCGATGCGCCGCCCGCGTCGCCGCGTTTTTGAAGTTACATGTGAGGAAAAGTGATGCCATATTCCTATACTGAAAAGAAACGAATACGCAAGGATTTCGGCAAACGGCCGTGCATCCTTGCGGTGCCGCCGCTGCTGGCCACCCAGATTAATTCCTACCGCCAGTTTCTGCAGCTCGATATCCCGCCGGAAGGGCGCAGGGAAATCGGCCTGCAGGCCGCGTTCAAATCTGTTTTTCCCATCGAGAGTTATTCGGGAAATGCCTCGCTGGAATACGTGAGTTATGCCATTTCCAATCCCGTATTTGACGTAAAGGAATGCCAGTTGAGGGGCATCACCTACGCGGCCTCACTCCGCGTCAAGGTACGGCTTGTGATCTATGACAAGGAAGCCGGCATCACCAACAAGGTCGTGAAGGACATCAAGGAGCAGGAAGTTTACATGGGCGAGATCCCCCTGATGACGAGGACGGGCACGTTCGTGATCAACGGGACTGAGCGCGTCATCGTCTCGCAGTTGCACCGCTCGCCGGGCGTCTTCTTCGAACATGACAAGGGCAAAACGCATTCGTCAGGCAAGCTTCTTTATTCGGCGCGGGTAATACCTTACCGCGGCTCCTGGCTTGATTTTGAATTTGATCCCAAGGACCTGGTTTTTTGCCGCATCGATCGGCGCAGAAAAATCCCTGCCACCATATTGCTCCGGGCGCTCGGCTTGTCCACGGTTGAAATGCTCGGCATCTTTTTCGAGACGCACAAGTTCACCGTCGGCAGGAAAGGGTTGCTGCTGGAACTCGTGCCCGAGCGGCTGCGCGGCGAAACGGCCTTGTTCGATATCAGGGATAAAAAAGGAAAGGTTCTGGTTGAAAAAGAAAGAAGGATCACGGCGCGTCATGTCAGGGAAATAGAAAAGGCCAGGCTGAAAGAGCTGAATGTTCCCCCCGAATACCTGCTGGGCCATATCCTGGCCAGGGACGTGATCGACGGCGAGACTGGTGAACTGATTGGCGAGGCAAACACGGAAATCACGGAAACGCTGCTTGAAAAACTCACGACGGGGCGCGAACTGGAGCTGGAAACCCTCTACACCAATGATCTCGATCGCGGCGCCTATATCGCGGATACGTTGAGGGTCGATAACACAACGACCCCGCTCGAGGCGCAGATAGAGATCTATCGCATGATGCGCCCCGGGGAACCACCCACGAAAGAGGCCGCCGAGAATCTTTTCAAGAACCTGTTTTTCAGCCCGGACCGGTACGACCTGTCCGCCGTGGGGCGGATGAAGTTCAACAGGCGGGTAGGGAGAAAGACGGCGGAAGGCGAAGGCATCCTGTCGAAGGAGGATATCATTGACGTACTGAAGGTCCTGATCGATATCCGCAACGGCAAGGGCTACGTGGACGACATCGATCATCTGGGCAACCGCCGCGTCAGGAGTGTGGGCGAGATGGCTGAAAACCAGTTCCGGATCGGACTGGTCCGGGTTGAGCGCGCAGTGAAGGAACGCCTGAGCCTCGCCGAGTCGGAAGACCTGATGCCCCAGGAAATCATCAACGCCAAGCCTGTGTCGGCGGTCATCAAGGAATTTTTCGGATCCAGCCAGTTATCGCAGTTCATGGATCAGAACAACCCGCTGTCGGAGATAACCCATAAAAGGCGGATTTCCGCCCTGGGACCGGGCGGTCTGACCCGCGAGCGCGCCGGCTTCGAGGTCCGCGACGTGCATCCCACCCATTACGGGCGGGTGTGTCCCATCGAAACACCGGAAGGACCGAACATCGGCCTGATCAATTCCCTGGCCATTTATGCGCGGGCCAATGATTACGGTTTTCTGGAGACGCCCTACCGCAAGGTAGTAAACGGCAGGGTCACGGACGAAATCGAATATCTTTCTGCCATAGAAGAGGGTGAATTTGTCATTGCCCAGGCCAATGCCGCGCTTGACGAGCGGAGCAGGCTGACCGACGAGCTGATTTCCTGCCGTTACCAGAATGAATTCACGCTGTCGACGCCGGACAAGGTGAATTACATGGACGTCTCGCCCATGCAGATCGTCTCGGTGGCGGCGTCACTGATACCTTTCCTCGAGCATGATGACGCGAACCGTGCCCTGATGGGATCCAACATGCAGCGCCAGGCTGTCCCGACGATGCGCACCGAGAAACCGCTGGTGGGCACGGGCATGGAGCGCACCGTTGCGAAAGATTCGGGCGTTACCGTGATCTCGGAGCGCGGCGGCGTGGTGGATTCCGTGGATGCAAGCCGGATCGTCGTTCGCGTCAATGAAGAGGAAATCAACCCCGGTGAACCTGGTGTGGATATCTATAACCTGACCAAATACACGCGCTCCAACCAGAATACCTGCATCAACCAGAGACCGCTGGTCAAGCCCGGCGACATGATTGCGAATGGCGATGTGCTGGCGGACGGCCCCTCCACGGACATGGGTGAACTGGCCCTGGGACAGAACATGCTGGTCGCGTTCATGCCCTGGAACGGGTACAACTTCGAGGATTCCATCCTGATATCGGAACGTCTGGTGCAAGATGACCGCTATACCACGATACACATCGAGGAGCTGACGTGCGTGGCCCGCGACACCAAGCTGGGGCCGGAGGAGATTTCTTCCGATATACCCAATGTCAGCGAGAGCGCGCTGAACAAGCTGGATGAATCCGGTATCGTCTACATCGGCGCCGAGGTGAATACCGGCGATATACTCGTGGGCAAAGTTACACCCAAGGGAGAAACACAGCTGACGCCCGAGGAGAAACTGCTGCGCGCGATCTTTGGCGAGAAGGCGTCCGATGTAAAAGATACCTCGCTGCGGGTTCCCTCTGGCATGAACGGGACGGTCATTGACGTCCAGGTGTTCATCCGCGACGGCGTTGAAAAGGACGCGCGCGCGCTCGAGATCGAGGAGGCCGAGCTGAACAGGGTACGCAAGGATCTGAATGATCAGTTGCGCATCATGGAAGACGGGATATACCAGCGGCTGGAGACCCTGCTCCTTGCCAAGGTGGCCGACGGCGGTCCCAACCACCTCAAGGCGGATTCCAAGATCACCAGGGCCTACCTGGCCGAGACGCCGCGGGAGAAGTGGTTTGAAATCCGCCTGCGCAACGAAGAGGCGAACAGGCAGCTCGAACAGATTAACATACAGCTGGCGCGGCTCAGGGATGATTTTGACCGCCGGTTCGAGGAAAAGCGGGCGAAACTCACGTCAGGCGATGATCTCGCCCCCGGCGTGCTGAAGATGGTCAAGGTTTACCTTGCCGTGAAACGCCGCATCCAGCCCGGCGACAAGATTGCCGGAAGGCACGGCAACAAGGGCGTGATTTCAACCATCGTTCCCGTCGAGGACATGCCGTACATGGATGACGGTACCCCGGTTGATATCGTCCTGAATCCGCTTGGCGTTCCGTCCCGCATGAATGTCGGGCAGGTGCTTGAAACCCATCTCGGATGGGCGGCCAAGGGGCTGGGGAGAAAAATCGGCAAGATGCTCGAGGCGCAGGCGGGTGCCGCGGAGCTCCGCGCTTTTCTCGACAGGATTTACAACAGCAGCGGCAAGAAAGAGAACCTGCGCTCCCTCGATGATCACGAGATCATCGCCCTGGCGCACAATCTCGGCAACGGGGTGCCCATCTCTACACCCGTTTTCGACGGCGCCAGTGAAGGTGAAATCAAGGCGATGCTGGAACTGGCGGACCTGCCGACCGACGGCCAGACCCGGCTCTACGACGGGCGTACCGGCGATCCCTTCGACCGGCCGATCACCGTGGGCTACATGTACATGCTCAAGCTGAATCATCTCGTGGATGACAAGATGCACGCCCGATCCACCGGTCCCTACAGTCTGGTGACACAGCAACCCCTCGGTGGCAAGGCCCAGTTCGGCGGGCAACGCTTCGGCGAGATGGAAGTCTGGGCGCTGGAGGCCTATGGCGCCGCCTATACCCTGCAGGAGATGCTCACGGTCAAATCCGACGATGTGAACGGACGAACCAAGATGTACAAGAACATCGTCGACGGCGACTATCGCATGGAAGCGGGCATGCCGGAGTCGTTCAATGTCCTGGTCAAGGAGATCCGTTCCCTGGGCATCGATATCGAGCTGGAGCAGACCTGAACGGGGCCATGCCGTTGAAAGATACAACTTCACGCGTAAGCGGGATGTGTTGCGGAGGTAACAAACCTTGAAAGACCTACTGAGACTTCTGAAACAGCAGGGACAGGCGGAGGAATTTGACGCCATTAGTATCGGACTGGCGTCACCCGAAAAGATCCGCTCCTGGTCCTATGGCGAAGTCAAAAAACCCGAGACCATCAACTACCGTACCTTCAAACCCGAAAGGGACGGGCTTTTCTGCGCCAAGATTTTCGGCCCGGTCAAGGATTATGAATGCCTCTGCGGCAAGTACAAGCGCCTGAAGCACCGGGGCGTGGTCTGCGAGAAATGTGGCGTTGAAGTGACGCTCTCGAAGGTGCGGCGCGAGCGGATGGGCCATATCGAGCTTGCCAGCCCCGTGGCCCATATCTGGTATCTGAAATCGCTGCCGTCCCGCATGGGCCTGCTGCTGGACATGACCCTGCGCGAGATCGAAAGGGTCCTGTATTTCGAGGCGTACGTGGTAATTGATCCCGGCATGACCCAGCTCGAGCGCGGCCAGCTGCTTACGGAGGAAAACTATCTCGAGGCCATTGAGAAATTCGGCGACGAGTTTGATGCGCGCATGGGTGCCGAGGCCATCCACGAGCTGCTCAGAACGATCGAGATGGAGGAGGAAATAAAGAGGCTCCGCCAGGAGATTCCGGAAACCAAATCGGAAACCAAGCTGAAGAAACTGTCCAAGCGCCTGAAGCTGCTGGAGGCCTTCGTCTCGTCCGGCAACAAGCCTGAATGGATGGTGATGAAGGTCCTGCCGGTGCTGCCCCCCGAGCTGCGACCGCTGGTGCCGCTCGACGGCGGCCGGTTCGCGACGTCGGACCTGAACGATCTCTATCGCCGGGTCATTAACCGCAATAACCGGTTGAAAAGACTGCTCGACCTCAACGCGCCTGACATTATCGTGCGCAACGAAAAGCGGATGCTGCAGGAGGCAGTTGATGCTTTGTTGGACAATGGCCGGCGCGGGCGTGCAATTACCGGCACTAACAAGCTCCCCCTGAAATCCCTGGCGGACATGATAAAGGGCAAGCAGGGCCGGTTCCGCCAGAACCTCCTGGGCAAGCGCGTGGATTATTCCGGCCGATCGGTCATCGTGGTGGGGCCGACCCTGAAGCTGCACCAGTGCGGCATTCCGAAGAAAATGGCGCTGGAGCTATTCAAGCCGTTCATCTTCAGCAAGCTGGAACGGCGTGGCCTGGCGACGACCATCAAGGCCGCGAAGAAACTCGTGGAGCGGGAAGGGCCCGAGGTCTGGGACGTCCTGGAAGAGGTCATACGCGAGCATCCGGTGCTGCTGAACCGCGCGCCCACCCTGCACCGGCTGGGTATCCAGGCGTTTGAACCCCTCCTCATAGAAGGCAAGGCCATCCAGCTCCATCCCCTGGTGTGCACCGCGTTCAACGCGGATTTTGACGGCGACCAGATGGCCGTGCACGTCCCCCTCTCCGTCGAAGCTCAGCTCGAGGCGCGCACGCTGATGATGGCGACCAACAACGTGTTGTCACCCGCCAACGGCGAACCCATCATCGTCCCGACGCAGGACGTGGTGCTGGGCCTTTATTACCTGACGCGTGAATCGGTTGCAGCGAAAGGCACCGGCATGGTGTTTGCCGACGTCAACGAGGTCCACCGCGCCTACGAAAACGGCGTACTGGATCTCCACGCGCGGATTACCGTCCGGATCCGGGAAGTCATTTTTAACGACAATGACGAACGCGAGGAAGTGCGGCGCCGGGCGCAGACCACGGCCGGCCGCGCCCTGCTGTCGACCATTCTGCCCGACGGCCTCCCGTTCTCGCTGATTAACCGGGACATGAACAAGAAGGCCATATCGATGCTCATCAACATGGCGTACCGGAAGCTCGGACTCAAGCCGACTGTGGTATTCGCAGACCGGCTGATGTACATGGGGTTCGCCTATTCCACACGCGCCGGTATTTCCATCGGGATTGAAGACATGGTTGTCCCGGAAGATAAAAGCAGGATCCTGCACAAGGCGGAACTCCAGGTGAAGAATTTCGAGAATCAGTACTCGTCCGGCCTGATCACCAACGGCGAGCGGTACAACAAGGTGGTTGATATCTGGTCGCATACCAATGACCAGGTTGCCAAGGCCATGATGGACAAGCTCGGGACCGAAATCGTCAGGGATGCCGGGGGCAAGGAGGTCAAGCAGGCGTCTTTTAACTCCATTTTCATGATGGCCGATTCCGGTGCCCGCGGATCCGCTGCCCAGATACGCCAGCTCGCGGGCATGCGCGGCCTGATGGCCAAACCGGACGGTTCGATTATCGAAACCCCCATTACCGCGAATTTCCGGGAAGGGCTCGATGTCCTCCAGTACTTCATTTCGACCCACGGCGCCCGCAAGGGTCTCGCCGACACCGCCCTGAAGACCGCCAACTCGGGTTACCTTACCCGGCGCCTGGTGGACGTGGCCCAGGATCTGGTTGTCACGGAGACGGACTGCGGCACGAGCGAGGGTTTCATCATGACCCCCCTGATCGAGGGTGGTGACGTGGTCGAACCGCTGCGCGATCGCGTCCTGGGCAGGGTGCTTGCGACGGATGTCCACAGGCCGGGCACCGAGGAGGTCCTGATCCCCGCCGGGATCCTGCTGGACGAACAGTGGGTCAACCTGCTTGACGAGGCCGGCATTGATCAGGTCGTGGTGCGGTCTGCCATCACTTGCGAGACGCGCTACGGGATATGCGCCGCGTGCTACGGCCGTGATCTTGCGCGCGGCCATATCGTCAATATCGGCGAGGCCGTGGGCGTTGTCGCCGCGCAGTCCATCGGCGAACCCGGCACCCAGCTGACCATGCGCACCTTCCATATCGGCGGGGCGGCATCCCGGGCCGCCGCGATCAGCAACATCGAGGTCAAGAACGGCGGCACGCTCAGGCTTCACAACATGAAGCTGCTTCAGCAGGAAAGCGGCAACCAGGTGGTCGTTTCCCGCTCCGGGGAGGTCACCATCCAGGATGAAGTGGGCCGGGAACGGGAACGCTACAAGATCCCCTACGGCGCGGTAGTGACGGTCGCGGACAACGAGGAGGTCCGGCCGGGCCAGGTGGTGGCAGAGTGGGATCCGCACACCCATCCCGTGATCACCGAGGTCGCCGGTCGCGTGCAATTTTCCGATATTGTTGAAGGCGTGTCCGTGGATCGTCAGCTCGATGAGATTACCGGCCTGACGAACCTGGTCATTGCCGATCCCAAGCTACGCAGCTCGGCGGCCAAGGATTTGCGGCCGATGGTCAAGCTCGTGGATGCAACGGGCAGGGAACTGAAGCTCCCGGGCACTGAGGTCCCCGCACATTATTTATTGCCGCCGAGGGCCGTCATCAACGTGACGGACGGCGAAACAGTGAACGTGGGGGATGTCATCGCCCGCCTGCCGCAGGAATCCCTGAAGACGCGTGATATTACCGGCGGTCTGCCCCGCGTGGCGGATCTGTTCGAGGCGCGCAAACCGAAGGAACCGGCCATCCTGGCCGAGATCTCCGGCACCGTCAGCTTCGGCAAGGATACCAAGGGCAAGCAGCGGTTGATCATTACCGGCCCGGACGGCGAACAGCATGAGGAACTGATCCCCAAGTGGCGGCACATCACCGTATTCGAGGGTGAACATGTCGAAAAAGGGGAGGCGATTGTCGACGGGCCGCCCGCGCCTCATGACATTTTGCGTCTCATGGGCGTATACAGGCTGGCCAATTACATCGTCAACGAGATCCAGGAGGTCTACCGTCTGCAGGGCGTGAAGATCAACGACAAGCATATCGAGGTCATCGTCAGACAGATGCTGCGCAAGGCCGAGATAGCAGATCCGGGGGACACCCAGTTTCTCAAGGGCGAACAGGCCGAACGCGCCAGGGTGCTCGAGGAAAACGAGCGCATGGCGTCGGAAGGCAAGACGCCCGCCGAATGGACGCCGGTATTGCTGGGTATCACCAAGGCGTCGCTGTCCACGGAATCCTTCATTTCAGCGGCGTCTTTCCAGGAGACTACCCGGGTGTTGACGGAAGCCAGTGTCAACGGTAAGCGCGACGACCTGCGAGGCCTCAAGGAAAACGTCATCGTCGGGCGGCTGATTCCGGCCGGTACCGGTCTTGCCTACCACACCATGCGCAAGCGCAGGCAGGAGGCCGAAACCGCCACCGCCGCAGAGGAACCCGCGCTGGAGGGCGCCACCGGGCCAGAAGCCTTGATCTCCCGGGAATCAGAGACGGCGGAGGGTACCTCGGCGGCCTCCTAGCCCTCTCTGTCGCGGCGAATCGTGCTGATCACCACGGCCCCCGGACACCGGCAAAGGTGACAGCGTCAGCCCGTCCCCGGGTTTTACGGCGGGAAGCCGGAACGTCGGGGTCTGTCACCGCGCTTGTCACGCAATATAACAGGCAGCGTCGCGTGTATGAGGGGTTTGCCGCTTAAACCCCGGAATCACCGACACACCGGGCCTCGAGCCCGTTTCCAACGGCTTCGCCAGGAGGCGGGTTACGGCCCGTTTCCTTGACACATTTGCGGGCGAAGACATAGAATTCCGCCTCTTTGACAGGCTGGGGATGTCTCCAGCCTGTCTATTTGTTTATGGTTTGCAAAAACCGGATTTAATGGAACCCGCTTGCGTTTCAAGCGTTACATCACTCTGGTCACCCTTAACCTCTGGCGCCGTACATCACAGGATTGATATCCCGACTGTGCGGTACAAGACGTTTGTGACCGGACGGGATCGGCGGGATTGAACAACCTGAGTTGAATCATGGCGACAATTAATCAGCTTGTCCGAAAACCGCGCAAGCATCAGCGCAGTAAAAGTACTGTGCCGGCCCTCGAGTCGTGTCCGCAGAAACGCGGCGTGTGCACGCGCGTCTATACGACGACGCCCAAAAAACCCAACTCGGCGCTGCGCAAGGTCGCCCGCGTCCGCCTCACCAATGGCCAGGAAGTGACGACCTATATCGGGGGCGAAGGCCATAACTTGCAGGAACATTCCGTGATCCTGATACGCGGTGGCCGCGTCAAGGACCTCCCGGGCGTACGCTATCATACCGTGCGCGGCACGCTGGACACCTCGGGGGTTGCCGAAAGGCGGCAGGGAAGATCCAAGTACGGCGCCAAGCGCCCCAAATCCTGATCCGGCGCGAAAATCACCGTATCCCGGCAAATCGGAAAAGTCATGTCACGAAGAAGAGTTGCACAGAAACGGCAAATCCTCCCCGATCCCAAATACGGCGATCAGGTGCTGGCGAAATTTATCAATACTGTCATGCGCTGCGGAAAGAAATCCGTGGCGGAAAAGATCATTTACGGCGCGCTTGACGAGATCGTCTCCAGGCGCAAGGGAAATGCGCTCGACGTCTTCAACAAGGCGCTGGAAAACGTGCGGCCTCTCGTGGAAGTCAAATCGAGGCGTGTAGGCGGGGCGACGTACCAGATACCGGTAGAGGTGAGGCAGGACAGGAGCATGACGCTTGCCATGCGCTGGCTGGTGGATGCCGCGAAGCACAGGTCGGAGAAGAACATGGGCCTGCGCCTGGCCGGTGAGCTGATGGACGCGGCCGAGAACAAGGGCAATGCCATAAGAAAGCGTGAAGATACCCACCGGATGGCCGAGGCAAACAAGGCGTTCTCCCATTACCGGTGGTAATGTTGAAACCGTTGACTTTCATTACTGAGCCAGACGAATTATGCCACGGACCACGCCAATTGAACGCTACCGCAACATCGGCATCATGGCTCACATTGACGCCGGGAAGACGACGACGACCGAGCGCGTTCTCTATTACACCGGCGTTTCCCACAAGATCGGCGAGGTGCATGATGGCGCCGCGGTCATGGACTGGATGGAACAGGAGCAGGAGCGGGGCATCACCATCACGTCGGCAGCCACCACCTGCTTCTGGAAGGGCACGGCCAGCCAGTATCCGGAACACAGGATCAATATCATCGATACCCCCGGCCACGTCGACTTTACAATCGAGGTAGAACGCTCCCTGCGCGTGCTCGACGGCGCATGCGCGGTTTTCTGCGCCGTTGGCGGCGTCGAGCCCCAGTCGGAAACCGTCTGGCGGCAGGCCAACAAATACCAGGTCCCACGCCTGGCCTTTGTCAACAAGATGGATCGGGCGGGCGCGGATTTTTTGCGGGTGGTCCGGCAGATCCGGGAACGCCTGGGCAGTGTCCCCGTGGCCATACAGTTGCCGATAGGCGCCGAGGAAAAGTTTGTGGGGGTTGTTGACCTCATCAGGATGAAGGCCGTTTACTGGGATGATTCTTCCATGGGGTTCGTGTTCGAGGAGCGCGATATCCCGGAGAACATGGCGGCGATGTGCAACGAGTGGAGGGAAAAAATGGCGGAAGCCGCCGCGGAGGCTTCCGAGGAGCTGATGGAAAAGTATCTTGAAAACGGCAAGTTGTCCCCCGAGGAGATCAAGCGCGGCCTGCGCATCAGGACACTGGCCAATGAGGTCGTGCCCACGCTGTGCGGCTCGGCCTTCAAGAACAAGGGCGTGCAGACCATGCTGGATGCCGTGGTGGATTTCCTGCCGGCACCCGTCGATGTTCCGCCCATCCAGGGCATACTGGATGACAGGGACGGAACCGTGGCGCAGCGCCTCCCCGCGGACGATGAACCGTTTGCTTCCCTCGCTTTCAAGATTGCCACTGACCCCTTCGTGGGCACCCTTACCTTTTTCCGCGTGTATTCCGGCGTGCTGAAATCCGGCGATACGCTCTACAACCCGGTGAAGGGGAAAAAGGAACGCATCGGCCGTATCCTGCAAATGCACGCCAACAGCCGCGAGGAGATCAAGGAAGTGCGGGCGGGAGACATCGCCGCCGCGGTGGGACTCAAGGACGTGACCACGGGCGACACCCTGTGTGACCTGAATCATGTCATCACCCTGGAGAGGATGGAATTCCCCGAACCGGTTATTGCCGTGGCCGTTGAGCCCAGGACCAAGGTCGATCAGGAAAAAATGGGACTGGCCCTGAACAAGCTGGCCCAGGAAGACCCGTCCTTCAGGGTATATACCGATGAAGAATCCGGCCAGACCATTATTTCGGGGATGGGAGAACTGCATCTCGAAATCATCGTCGATAGGATGAGGCGCGAGTTCAAGGTCGAGGCCAATGTCGGCAAACCCCAGGTGGCGTATCGCGAGACGATCCGCGCCACCATCGCCAAGGCCGAAGGAAAATTTGTCCGGCAGTCCGGCGGCCGCGGCCAGTATGGCCACGTCGTTTTAAGGATCGAACCGAATAAACCGGGGACCGGTTACGAGTTTATAAACGAAATCGTGGGCGGCACCATACCGAAGGAGTACATCCCGGCCATCGACAAGGGCGTCAGGGAGCAACTTGAAAACGGCATTATCGCCGGCTTCCCGGTCGTAGACGTCAAAGTCACCCTCTATGACGGTTCCTACCATGAAGTTGACTCCAGCGAAATGGCCTTTAAGATCGCCGGCTCCATGGGCTTCAAGGAGGGCGCGAGCCGGGCGAAACCCGTGCTGCTCGAACCCGTGATGAAGGTCGAGATCGTCACGCCGGAAGAATATCTCGGGGCCGTCAACGGCGATCTCAATCGCCGTCGCGGAATCCTGCAGGGCGCCGAGGATTCCCCGGCGGGCAAGATCATTCGCGCGGAAGTGCCGTTGGCGGAGATGTTCGGCTATGCCACCGACCTGCGGTCGGCCACCCAGGGCCGCGCCACCTATACCATGGAGTTCGCAAAGTATACGGAAGTGCCGGCCAGCATCGCCGAGAGCATCATCAAGAGAAACTGATTCGGGATTATTGAACTGACAGAGGTGAAGAATCGTGTCCAAGGGAAAATTTGAACGCACGAAGCCGCACGTGAACGTGGGCACCATCGG
>CAZXGW010000019.1:12959-16034 GCA_964640355.1 uncultured Enterobacteriaceae bacterium | reverse complement strand
GCCTTGATCATGGCGTATTCGCCGCTGACGTGGTACACGAACGTCGGGACGCCGAATTCGGTCTTGACGCGATGGACGATGTCGAGATAGGGCAGCCCCGGCTTCACCATGACCATGTCGGCGCCTTCCTGGAGATCCAGCGCCACTTCCCGCAGCGCTTCGTCGGCGTTGGCCGGGTCCATCTGGTAACTGTGCTTGGTGCCGGTGCCGAGGCTTGCCGCCGAGCCCACGGCGTCGCGGAACGGCCCGTACAGGTTAGAGGCGTACTTGGCCGAGTAGGCGAGTATTCGTGTGTTGACGTGGTTGGCGTGTTCGAGGGCGCTGCGGATCGCGCCGATACGGCCGTCCATCATGTCGGACGGGGCGACGATATCGGCCCCGGCATCGGCATGTGAAAGCGCCTGCTTGACGAGGGCTTCGACCGTCGCATCGTTGACGACATAGCCGCTGTCATCGACCAGGCCGTCCTGGCCGTGGCTGGTGAAAGGATCGAGCGCCACGTCGGTGATGACGCCCAGTTCCGGAAATTTGCGCTTGAGGGTTCGCACGGCGCGCTGTACCAGGCCCTCCGGGTTGTAGGCTTCTGCGGCGTCCTCCGATTTTTTCTCCGCGGGCGTGACCGGAAACAGGGCTATCGCCGGGATGCGCAGCCTGCAGAGTTCTTTCGCTTCTTTCAGCAATTCATCCAGCGTGAGTCGCTCGATGCCCGGCATGGAGGCGACGGGCACCCGCTGTTTCCTGCCCTCGGTGATGAACAGGGGATAGATTAGATCATCGGTGTGCAGGCGGTGTTCGCGCATCAACCGGCGTGAAAAATCGTCCCTGCGCATGCGCCGCATGCGGGTCGCGGGAAAGCGTCCTGCATAATTTTTTGTCATAATTGGTCCCAAAAGGATCCGCGGATTTCAGGTTATTCTGTCAAAATTCCATGACCGTCGCTATCGGCGGGCCCCGGCATTGCTGACACGCCGTGGCGTGCGGGTGTTCCCGGCCTCATACTGGCGCCATGTTGATGGATGGTGGTCTCACCGCCGCGCCGGGCGCACAGTGCGGTGCGCATAGTGACGGCCGCGGTTATGACCGGATTTCAGGAGCGTGAAAAATGACGGCAAAGATCATTGATGGCAAGGTCATCGCGCAGCAGGTGCGTGAAGAGTGGAAAGCGCGGACCGCGGCCCTGAAAGAGCGGGGCGTTCTGCCCGGACTTGCGGTGATCATCGTCGGCGACAACCCCGCCTCCAAGGTTTATGTCCGAAACAAGATCGCGGCGTGCCACGACGTCGGACTGCACTCCGAAGTGCACGAACTGCCGGCGGACATCAGCGAGGACCTGCTGCTGGCAGCGATCCGGCGCCTGAATGACAATCCGGACATCCACGGCATTCTCGTCCAGTTGCCCCTGCCCGATCATTTCAACAGGGACAGGGTCATTGAGGTGATTTCCGTGGACAAGGACGTCGATGGTTTCCATCTTTACAATATCGGCGGCCTGGTCGTTGGCAACACGGTGTTCCCGCCCTGCACCCCCTATGGCGTGCTGTGTCTCCTGGAGCACATGGACATTCCCATCGAGGGCCAGAATGCGGTTATCGTCGGCAGGAGCAACATCGTCGGCAAGCCGATGGCGATGATGCTTCTCCAGAAAAATGCCACGGTCAGCATCTGCACGTCCAGGACGCGGGACCTCGGCCAATACACCCGGTTGGCGGATATCCTGGTCGTGGCCACCGGCAAGCCGCACCTGATCACGGGAGACATGATCAGGGCGGGCGCGGCAGTGATTGACGTCGGGATTAACCGCCTCGATGACGGACGGCTGGTCGGTGACGTGGATTTTGAAAGTGTGAAGGAGAAGGCCGGTTACATCACGCCTGTCCCCGGCGGCGTCGGACCCATGACGATCACGATGCTGGTGGCGAATACCGTATCCGCCGCCGAACGGTTGTCAGGGATAAGTTAGTATCCTGTCCCATAAACAACTTTCTGGCCGGTAAAGCGATCCGCGCTCAGCCCCGAGACCGCCGAAAACAGCAGGCCGATGATAACGCCGCGGCCCAGGGCGATGATCGGATGGCGGTGGTAGGGGCGTGAGGAACGAGGCGAGTTCAATCACGTCTTATCCCAGCACAACCGCGGTGCCGTAGGCGAAAAGTTCCAAGGCCCCCTGGGCGATGGACGAATGTGCCCCGTTTCAATCCTAAATCAGTTACCGGTCAGCAACCAGCCGGCGACGGCGATTGCGCCATCGTGTTTTCAATCCAGTTTTCAACCTCCGCCGTGATCTCGCCGGCCGTCTTGCCGATGGTCTCGATGGGGGGGCCGATCACCAGGTGGATGATGCCGGGGCGTTTCAGGAAGCTGTTGCGCGGCCAGAAGCAGCCGGAATTATGGGTGACGGGAACTACCGGGCAGCCGGATTTTTCCGCCAGCATGCCGCCGCCGGGCAGGTATTTTTTTCTTGCGCCCGGAGCAACGCGCGTCCCTTCGGGATAAATCACCACCCAGATTCCGCGGCTCAGGCGTTTGCAGCCTTCTTCCACTATCCGGTTGAATGAACGGATCGTGGACCGGCGATCGATGGCGATTGGCTGCATGGCCGCCAGGCCCCATCCGTACACGGGGATCCAGAGCAGCTCGCGCTTGAGGATCCAGGCCTGGGCGGGAAATACGAGCTGCAGGGCAAGGGTCTCCCAGGCGGACTGGTGCTTGCACATGATGATGGCGGGCCCCGCCGGTATGTTTTCCCGGCCGGATACCGTGTAACTGAGCCCGCAGGTCACCTTGAGCCACCACAGGTTGAATGCCGCCCAGCGGCTGGCAACGGCAAAGCGCAATTTGAACGGCAGGGGGTAGATCAGCAGGCAGACGGGACTGGCGATGATCGTGGAGACGACGAGACCCAGGTAAAACAGCAGCGATCTCAACAATGGCATGGCCTGGTAACTTGCCCCATAAATAACCTTCGAAATTCCGGTCTGCCCGGCAGCATGATTATTGACAGTTAGTCGCGGGACACCATGCTAGAGGGCCGCGATCAGGGCATCGGCGACCGCCGCCAGGTTGGCATAAACGGGC
>CAZXGW010000019.1:4508-12859 GCA_964640355.1 uncultured Enterobacteriaceae bacterium | reverse complement strand
CTAGAGGGCCGCGATCAGGGCATCGGCGACCGCCGCCAGGTTGGCATAAACGGGCACGTCCTCCGGGACCTTGCGGCTGTCGACCAGCGTCTGTCCATAGCCGGTAAGTACCAGTATCGGCTTCGCCCCCGCGGCGCGCGCGGCCTGGATGTCGCTGAGCTTGTCGCCGACAACGGGCACGCCGTCCAGCGTCGTGTGCAGGCGTTTTGCAACGGCGTGCAGGAGGCCGGGTTTGGGCTTGCGGCACCCGCACCCCTGCCTTGGCCCGTGGGGGCAGATGAAGATCGCGTCGATGCTGCCGCCGTACTGGGACAGGTGATCGAGCATTTTCCGGTGGATACCGTTTAGGGCGATGATGTCCAGCTTCTTGCGCGCCAGGCCCGACTGGTTGCTGGCGATGACGACGCGGTAGCCGTTCTGGCAGAGCCGGGCGATCGCGTCGAGGCTGCCGGGAATCGCCACCCACTCCCTGGCGGACTTGATGTAGTCATCCGAGTCGTGATTAATGACGCCGTCCCGGTCGAGAATGATCAGGCGCATGTCAGTTCTGCAGTCGTGAAATGTCCGCCGTCCTGAGAAACAGCTGGTGCAGGCTGTTCAGCAGGGCGAGCCGGTTTTTTTTCAGCGCGGCGTCATCGCACATCACCAGGACCTCGTCGAAGAAGGTGTCTATCTTTTGCTTGAGGCCGGCCAGTTCCGCCAGCGCGGTGCCGTAGTCGTTTTTGTCCAGGAGCGGCGTGACTTTCCTGCGGACCCTGTCCAGTTCCCGCGCGAGCTGCCGTTCGGCCGTTTCCTTCAGCAGCTTGTTATTGACGCTGGCGCTGATCTTGCCATCCGCCTGCCTGAGGATGTTTCCGATCCTCTTGTTCGCGGCGGCCAGGCTGGCGGCTTCGGGGAGTTTCCGGAATGCCTCGACGGCGGTGATGCGTTGATGAAAATCCAGGGGGCGCGTCGGCCGGCGGGAAAGCACCGCCTCGAAGGTGTCCACCGCTATGCCCGCTTCCAGGTAATACCGGCGCAGCCGTTCCATCATGAAGTCGAATACCCGGGCCGGCAGGTCACTGGCGACAAGCGGCGCAGCGTGGCCGCGCGCGGCCTTCTGCAGGCACTTGAGCAGATCGAGATCAAGGCCGCACTCGATGAGGATGCGCAGGCACCCGAGGGCGGTGCGCCGCAATCCGAATGGGTCCTTGTCGCCCGTGGGCGCCTGGCCGATGGCGAAGATCCCGATCAGGGTATCGAGCTTGTCGGCCACCGCCAGTATCCGCCCGGTACCCGTTGCCGGCAGCCTGTCTCCGGCGTACCTGGGCAGATACTGTTCGTCCAGCGCGGCGGCGACTTCCGCCGGTTCATTGCTGCGGGCGGCATAGTATCGTCCCATGATCCCCTGTAGCTCGGGAAATTCGCCGACCATCTCCGTCACGAGATCGCACTTGCAGAGCTCACCCGCCCGTTTCGCGAGCGTGCCATTGCCTCCCAGCATGGTCGCGATGGCGCCGGCCAGGCGGGTGACCCGCTTCGTTTTGTCGGCGAGCGTGCCGAGCTTCTGCTGGTAGATGACACCGTCCAGTTCCTTTTTGTAAGCGGACAGCGGTTTCCTCAAATCCCGCCGTAAGAAAAATTCGGCGTCGCTCAGCCGCGGCCGGATGACACGTTCATTGCCCTGCCGCACCCGGTCCCTGTCCCGGCTTTCGATGTTCGCGATGGCGATGAAATAAGGCAGCAACCGGCCGGTCTTTTTGGCGCGCACGGGGAAATACCGCTGCTGGCCTTCCAGCGTTGCGATCAGAACTTCCTCCGGCAGCGACAGAAATTCCGGGTTGAACTCCCCCAGGATCGGAACGGGCCATTCGACCAGGGAGGCGATCTCCGCCACCAGCGGGCTTTCGGGATGACTGTTCAGCGGTTCGCCATCGACCTTGCCGGCGAGCCGGCAGGCCTGGCGGCTGATTTCGTGCTGCAGGCCGCGCCTGGCGTCGTTCAGCCAGACCCTGGCGGAACGCAGCGCCCCGGGATAGTCGCGCGGCAAGTTCAGTTCAACGGGTTCCGGGTGGTGAAAGCGGTGGCCGCGGCTGTGGCGGCCGGCACGCACGCCGAGCACGCGGCAGTCGATGACCTCGTTGCCGAACAGCACCACGGCCCAGTGTACCGGCCGTGCAAATTCGTCATCGCCCGCTCCCCAGCGCATGCGTCGCGGTATCGCCAGTTTGTCCAGGGCTTCGTTTATCGCGTCCGGGATGAGCGCGGCTGCGGCCTGGCCGGGCCTGCGTGCGCGGAAATACAGCTTGCCGTCTTTCTGTTCGAGCGAAGCCACCGGTATCCCGCAGGACCGCGCAAATCCCTCGGCGGCCCGGGTGGGCCTGCCCTGCCTGTCAAACGCGACCGCGATCGCGGGGCCATAGCGCTCGGTGTTGCGGTCAGCCTGCCGGACGCGCAGCCCTTCGATGATCACCGCAAGGCGGCGCGGGGAGAAATAGTAGTCATGCGGATTGCCGGAAGGCGTGCCGAGGCCATGGACCTCGAACAGGAGGGTGCAGAGGCGGCCGCAAAATTCTTCCGCGAGGCCGGCCAGGTTTTTCGGCGGTAATTCTTCCGTGCCGATCTCGACGAGCAGATCCCGGCCTGCGTCCGTCATGAGGCGGCGGCGTTGAGCAGCGGGAAGCCGAGGGCCTCACGCCGCTGGTAATACCTCTCGGCCACCGCGCGCGCCAGCGTGCGCACCCGCAGGATATACCGCTGCCGCTCGGTGACGGAGATGGCGTGGCGCGCGTCGAGCAGGTTGAACGTGTGCGAGGTTTTCAGCATCTGCTCGAAGGCCGGCAGCGGCAGCCCGTGATCGATCAGCCGCCGGCATTCCTGCTCGCAGGTGTCGAACCACTGGAACAGGCTCCGGGTGTCGGCGAGATCAAAATTGTATTTAGACTGCTCCTCCTCGTACTGGTGATGGATGTCGCCGTACGTTACGAGACGGCCGTCGGCGGTTCTGCCCCAGGTGAGATTGAATACGCTGTCGATGTCCTGCAGGTACATCGCGATGCGCTCCAGGCCGTAGGTAATCTCGCCGGACACCGGCCGGCAGTCGAGGCCGCCGACCTGCTGCAGGTAGGTAAACTGGCTGATTTCCATGCCGTCCAGCCAGACTTCCCAGCCCAGGCCCCAGGCGCCGAGCGTCGGTGATTCCCAGTTGTCCTCGACGAACCGGACATCGTGGACCAGCATGTCCAGGCCAAGCGCCCTCAGCGAATCGAGGTACTGATCCTGGATATCGCCGGGTGAGGGCTTGAGGATCACCTGGAACTGGTAGTAGTGCTGCAGGCGATTGGGGTTTTCCCCGTACCGGCCGTCGGTGGGTCGCCGTGACGGCTGCACGTAGGCGGCGCGCCAGGGTTCGGGACCGATGGATCTGAGGAACGTCGCCGGGTGAAACGTGCCTGCGCCGACCTCCATGTCGCAGGGCTGTTCAATGATGCAGCCCTGCGCCTGCCAGAACGCCTGTAACCTGCTGATGAGATCCTGGAAAGTCGGTGATTCCCGAGTCTTGGGCGCCGCCACAGAATTAGTCCCGCACCTTTTTCAATGGCGGGAGAGTATAGCTTGATAGGCGGGCGTTGGGTACGCGCGGGCGCTTGCACGCAGAGCGGTTAAACGATGCGCCGGGCGCGCGCAAAGGCGGGCGTCATTCACCCGAGTCCGTTGCGGTGGCGGGATCGCCTTCCCCCGGCGGCGGCTTGATGAGATCGGCGCGCTTCATGGTCAGGGTATCGTATTTGAAGTCGGGGATTTCATAGACCCATCCCGATAATCTCCGGCCAAGTTCCGCCGCTTCCTCGCGCGGGTCCGGACCGGCGGTTTCGGCTGCCGTGCCTGCGCTTTCAGCCTCCGGTACTGCCGCAGCCGGATCATGGGCAAACGCAAAGTGCGCATACGTCTTCCCGTTGCGTTTTCCGCTTCTGGCGGTGATGACCAGGCCGTCGAAGGTCGTGAACGTCGTCGTCACCGCCTCATCGTCAAATTCGAATTTCTCCCGGGACATGACGTTGTCGGCGCGCATTTCCTCGAGGCCCGTGGCGATCCTGTTGTAAATGATCCTGGCCGCGGAGCTTGCCTCTTTGGGGTCGTCTTTTAACCTGAAATCCGGCTGCTCCCTGGTGTCCTTGTAAATCGTCAATTCGCTGCCGGGACGACGGGTGATCGTGACCTGCTGCACGCGGCTCGGGGAGATGTCGAAAATGTTCCGTTCAAACCAGTCCCTGGTCTCGTCCGAGATATCGAGGTGGCCCTCGACCAGCAGCGCCCGGGGTAAATCCGGCGGGCGCACGTACAGCCCCGGCCGGCTGCCGGACGACTGCCTTGGCCGTCCGACGATGAGTTCGGCCACTTTCATGCCGGCATCGCCGGTCAGCGTTACCAGCAGCGAATCGGAATCCTTCACCTCGATTCCTTCCACGCCGAGCCTTGAATAGCGATCGGGGTTATCCGTCTTTTCGGCCAGGATTCGGAGTTCGGACAGGCCGATAACGGTCTGTTTGACCTTGTTGAAAAGCGCGGGATAGTCGTCGGCGCTGGCGATCACCCAGCCATCGCCCTGCCGGCGCAGGGACACGGTTTGCATGTTGCTCCTGACCGCGATCGTGTCGATCGCGTTGATTTGCCCGGCAAGATCCGGAAACAGGTGCGCCCGGGCCACGCTGACCCGGGGCGCCTGCAGCCTGGCCATGATGCCGGCGGCCAGTATGACGGCAAGCGTGACGACGGCGAGAAACGCGAGTTTTCCGGCTTTCACGGCGGCAGCGGCCCTAGGGTCGCCGGTGGACCCGGTAGATGCCCGTACCCAGGGCGATGAAGGCGACCAGCAGCGGAACGAGAGCGATGTTGATGATGCGGAGCTTCGTGCCGAGGTTTTCGATGTTTTTCTTGAGTTCATGCTGGACCGCGCGCAGTTCCTTGCGCGTTTCAAGCCGGATCTGCCGGTATTTCTCCATTTCCCGGCTCTGTTCGGGAGTAAGGATCAGGCCGGTGTCGTTGCCCTGTTCCTCCTGGAGCTGCCTGATCTTGTCTTCCGTTTCCTTCAGCCTGGCCTGGAGCTGCTGCTCGCGCTCCCGGAATTTCAGTTCGGCATCGCGCCGGATGGCCTCGACGCGATCGAAGGGGCGCGTGAATTCCCCCCGGCTTCTCAGGCTGATCAGGTCATTGCTGCCGGACAGGTTTTCCAGGGCGTTGATGATGAAATTGCCGTTGTCGGCAATGGGGTGGGGCAGTTCCATGCCGAAGAACGGCCGGTTACGTATCCAGAAGAGATCGGTGAGGATATCGGTGTCCGCCACGACAATGACGTTGAGTTCGCCGTTCCTGACGGGATCCGTGGCGCCGGACGAAGCCGTGCCGGTGCCGCCATCGCTGTCTTCCTCCGCGGCGGGCAGCCCCTCGGGGAAAGCGGTGGCTGCCGTGCCCTGCAGGCGCGCGGCGAGGGTGTGTTTTTTCTCCTCGGACCTGAAGTTTTCGAGGATCACGTTCGGATCGCGCTGCAGCATGAGAAAATCCCGGGACAGCTTCATGGATTGCAGGGTTGTTTCTATCAAGGGGATGAACCGGAGTCCTGACCCCTCCTTCTTTTCGAGGATTCCCGCCGTGCCCATGTGGATAACGCTCAGCTCGCTGGTGGCGAAATCTTCCTTGTTGAAGCTCTCTTCGGCCAGCCTCAGCCACGGCAGGTAACTGAGTTCCTGTGGACCCCGGACGCCCCGCGTCTGCACGTGCATCGCCGCATTGATGTCACCGGCGACCTTTTCCTCGAGCAGTTCAATGCCCCAGGCCTCGAAAAGCGCGTTCAGGTCCGAATCGACGTCCGGCAGGACCGCGGGGTTGTCAGGGTTCATGAGCAGCACGTCCGCCTCGGCGAGGGGGTCAACGAACACCATGGCCTTGCCGCCCCGGAGCAGGTATTGATCGATGGCGTAAAGCGTGGGCTGTTTCAGGTCTTTCGGGTGGATGATCATCAGCACGTCAACGCTGCCGTCAATGCTGTCCGGGCGCGTACCCAGGTCCCTCACCTCGAAAAATTCCTCCATCGCGCCGATGATTGTCCAGGCGGTGTTGTCCCCGGGCCGGCCCCTGTCGCCGAACACCGGCAGGCTGCTGATGACGCCCACCACCCGTTTTTCCGGGTTGGCGAGGTTGTAAATCAGCTTCGTGATGTCGTATTCCAGCGCGGCCTCGCGGGTTGACTGGAAGAAAGGGATGATTTTTTCATCGTCGGTCGAATTCGTACCGACCAGGCCGAAGTAGGCGCGATCACCCGCGTTGTTCACCGCGACGCCCTGCAGGCCGCTGGCCACCGCCTGATCTTCTTCCTCGGAAAAGGGTTCCGGATCGATGATGTTGTGTTCCAGCATTCCGCCCGAGTGCGTGACGTACTCCTGCAGCATGTCCCGCACCCGCACGCCGTAATTGGTGAGGGATGGAAAACCGGTCAGCGCCTTCTGTGAAAAATAGAAATCCAGCCGGATCGGCTCCTCGAGGGTGCGGAGGATGTTGGTCGTGCCGTCCGAAAGCGTGAACAACCTGTTCTCCGTCAGGTCCAGGCGCCAGTTGGTCAGTGTCGCGTTGACGAGAATGATGGTGGCGACGAACAGGCAGCCCGCAAGCACGAGCCCGGTTCCGGAAATGATGTTTCTGTTCATGGCCGGCTCCTTCAGTTCGCCTTTTTCATTTCAATGACGACGACGTTGGCATAGAGCCAGAAACAGATCAGCGCGAGAAAATAAATCAGGTCGCGGACGTCGATGACGCCTTTCTTGATGGATTCGAAATGGGTCAGGAAACTGAACGAGGCGACGGCGTTGACGATCGCCTGCGGCGCCCAGGCCCGGAAAAAATCAAGCACGAGCGAAAAGCCGCTCAGCAGAAACAGGAAACATATGACCACGCTGACGACGAAGGCGATCACCTGGCTCCTGGTCGTGCCGGAAATGCAGGAGCCGATGGCCAGGAATCCCCCCGCCATGAGCAGGCTGCCGATGTAGCTTGCCAGAATGACCGTGTTATCGGGCGAACCGAGATAATTGACGGTAATCCACATCGGAAAGGTGAGCACGATGGCCACGGCGGTGAAACACCAGGCTGCCAGGAACTTGGCGATCACCGCGTGGTGTATCGGCACGGGCAGCGTCATGAGCAGTTCGATCGTGCCGGTCTTGCGCTCCTCGGACCACAGGCGCATGGCGATGGCCGGCAGCAGGAACAGGTATAACCACGGATGAAAACGGAAAAAGGGTTCGAGGTCCGCCTGGTTGCGTTCGTAAAAGGCGCCGAGGTAAAAGGTGAACACTCCCGTCAGGAACAGGAAGATGACGATGAACACGTAGGCGAGGGGGGTGGCGAAATATCCCTCGAATTCGCGCCGGAAAATGGCCTTGACGTTGGTGCCCATGTCAATGCCCCCGGCGTACTCGAAGACGCGGATCGGCGGGTTGGTCGCCCGTCATGTCTGCGCGGCCTCCCCCCGTTCTTCATAGAACTGCGTCGTGATCTGGCGGAACACCTCGTCCAGCCGGCCGGACGCCGATTTCGCCTGGAGTTCCGCCGGCGTGCCGTCAAACAGGATCTGGCCGGAGGCGATGATGATGGCCCGCGTGCACACGGCGTCGACTTCCTCCAGGATATGGGTGGAGATGATGATCGCCTTCCGCGGCGCCATTTCCCGGATCAGGGTCCGTACCTCGTGTTTCTGGTTGGGATCGAGCCCGTCGGTCGGTTCATCCATGATGAGGACTTCCGGGTCGTGCAGGATGGAGTGCGCCACGCCCACGCGCCGCTTGTAGCCCTTGGAGAGTGTCTCAATGGTCTGGTGGCGCACGGCATCGAGGTGGATTTTCCGTATGACTTCCTCGATGCGTTTCTGCTTTTCCGCGCCTTTCAGCCTGCGGATGTCGGCGACAAACTCGAGGAAGGACGTTACCGTCATTTCGCCGTAGAGCGGGGCGCCCTCGGGCAGGTAGCCGATCTTTTCCTTCGCACGGATCGGGTCTTCCTGTATGTCGTGGCCGCAGACATTGACCGTGCCCGCCGTCGGTTCGAGAAATCCTGTGATCATCTTCATGGTGGTGGATTTGCCCGCGCCGTTGGGGCCGAGAAACCCGAGAACTTCGCCTTTCCTTACCGTGAAGGAAATGCCGCGCACGGCGTGGATGGGGCCAAACCGCTTATCGAGCGATTTGACCATAATGGCGGTGGTGTCATCGTTGCCGATCAATCTGATTATCCTCGGTTCATATCACGGTAAATAGCGGCAGGAACTCCGCCCGGGTTTTCTGCAACATCGGCAGCGGCCCGTGGCCGCCGGAATGTTTCAG
>CAZXGW010000019.1:0-4408 GCA_964640355.1 uncultured Enterobacteriaceae bacterium | reverse complement strand
TTTTCTTTCCCTTCGAGCTGCTGTTTCTTCAGGCGATACAGTGCCGAAATGTCTTCATCGCCGTAGCCTGCGTCCATCAACCGCCGGTAATGGTCCAGGGTCATCTCGATGAGGGGCAGGTGGGAATTCGAGACGGTTTTCAGCATGGCCTGGCAGATGCAAAGATCCTTGTGATGCAGGCTGAGCTTGAATCCGGGCCGGTAGGAACCGGCCAGCATGGACTTGCCGCGGTGATCGAGGAACCAGTTGCCTGCCGCGCCGGTGGAAATGATGTCGATCACCCTGTCCATGTCGAGCCCCAGGGCCTGCCCGAATGCCAGGGATTCGGTCACCGCCTGGTTGATGCCCGCCGCCATGAGCTGGTTGACCGCCTTGCACGCCTGGCCGCTGCCAGACGGGCCGATGTAGGCAATGTTGGCGGCGATAGCGGACAGCACGGGCCGTACGCGATCCAGCACCGCTTCATCGCCGCCGGCCATCATCGCAAGCGCCCCCGTTCTTGCCCCCTCAACGCCGCCGGACACCGGGCAGTCGAGAAAGTGCGCCTTTCGCTCGACCAGCATCGCGGCGGCGCGCCTGGCGGTTTCACTGCTGACGGTTGAGGTGTCAACGACCACCGACTCCGGCCTGATGGATTCACTGACGGCCCGGACCATCTCGAGCACGTCTTCATCACGGGCAACGGAGAGCACAATCAGATCACATTCCCCCGCGAGCTGTTGTGGCGTATCCGCTGTTTTTATATCAGTCCCGGCGCTGAAATCCTCCGCTTTGGATCGGGTGCGGTTCCAGACGGCATGCAGTTTGCCTGCCTTGTGCAGGTTCATCGCCATGTGCCCGCCCATGGCGCCCAGACCGATGACTCCGGTATTCATTTTTTAATCTTCAAGATATGTATAACCGTCCAGGCCCTGGGTGAGTTCTTCCAGGTACTGGATCTGGCGTGCCTGCTCGAGGTCGGTGGAGGCAAATTTTTCCCGGTAGATGCCTTCCAGTGTCTTCCCGCTGATATGCACGTAGTTCAGCAGGTCCGCTACAGTATCCCCCTTGTGAAATTCCGTCAGCCGGTAACTGCCGTCCCCGGTCAGCTCGATATTTACCGACGCGGTGTCACCGAACAGGTTGTGCATGTCGCCCAGAATTTCCTGGTAGGCGCCGAGGAGAAATATGCCGATGAGATAGGGTTCATATTCGTCCGCGCCATGGACCGGGAGGCTTGTGGTGATGCCATCGCCGTCCACGTAATATTTGACGATGCCGTCCGAGTCGCAGGTCAGATCCTGGATCACGGCGCGCCGGGTTGGCCGCTCGGTGAGCCGGTGCAGGGGGACAATGGGGAATATCTGGTCTATCGCCCAGCTGTCCGGCATGGACTGGAAAAGAGAGAAATTGCAGAAATATTTGTCCGCAAGTTTCTCGTTCAGCTCGGCCATGATGTCGTGATGTTCGTCATCCAGCAGCAGCTGCACCCTGCGGCAGACGGCATAATAAAGATCCTCGACGCGGGCCCGGTGCTTCAGGTCAAGCACGCCGTGAATGAACATTTCCTTCGCCTCGTCGAAATGGTGAACGGCGTCATAGTAAGACTGCGCGGCGCTGTCGGCGGTGAGCGACTGCAGGATCCCCCAGAGCTCCGAAACGATCGGCGGGTCCTCCTTCGCGGGGGATTCCGGCAGCTGCAGGCCGGGGACCTGTTCGATGCCGATGACGTTGGTGATGAGCATGGCGTGGTGCGCGGTCATGGCGCGGCCCGCTTCCGTGATGATACCGGGCTGCGGGAGGTCATGTTGGCGGCAGATCTCGGCAAAGGCGTGTATCACCGTTTCGGCATAGGCCTGGGTGGTGTAGTTTACCGAGCAGAAATTGCGTGACTGCGTGCCTTCGTAGTCGACGCCGAGACCGCCGCCGACGTCGACGCAGGAAACGGGCGCGGACATCCGGCGCAGCTCGGCGTAGAAACGGGCCCCCTCGTGGAGGGCGCGCTGAAAATGCTGGATGTTACTTACCTGCGAACCGATGTGAAAGTGGAGCAGTTCCAGGCTGTCCAGCAGGTCGTGCGATCGCAACTGTGCTATCGCCTGGATGACCTGGGCGCTGTGCAGGCCGAATTTTGATTTCTCCCCGCCGGTATTCTGCCACTTGCCCGCCGCGACAGATGCGAGCCTGATGCGGATCCCGAGGTGAGGCTTGACGCCCATCTCGGCCGCCGTCCTGCTGATCAGCCTGATCTCGGAAAGCTTCTCGATGACGATGAAAACACGGAAGCCGAGCTGCTGGCCGATCAGCGCGATCCGTATGTATTCCCGGTCCTTGTAGCCGTTGCAGATCACAGTATTGCCTTTCTGTGACAGGGCGAGGATTGTCAGCAGTTCCGGTTTGCTGCCGGCCTCGAGACCGACGCGTTTGCCGCCGTGACGGATGATGTCTTCAACCACCCGGCGCTGCTGGTTGACCTTGATTGGATAAACCGCGGTGTAGGCGGACCGGTAGCCGTGCAGCTTCATGGCGTGACTGAAGGCGTCACACAGTGATTCGACGCGGTGCTGGAGGATGTCGGTGAACCTGAGCAGCACCGGCAGGGGCTGGCCCCCTTTCCTGATTTCCGTGGCAAGCCGGTAAAGATCGATGGCGTGATTTCCGTCCTTGCGGGGGAGGACGAGGAGGTGACCGCTGTCGCTGACGTCGAAGTAACCTTCCGACCACGCGGGGATGCGGTAGAGATCGCGGGACTGTTCCGCCGACCACGTCGGCCTGTCGCCGTACCGGTTCAGTTCGATGATCGCCATTGGGGAAGGATTTTTTACGGTGCGCCTGATTATAGTGGAATGTCTTTTGAAATTCGCATCACGTTTGATGTTTTATGCCGCGGGAATAATGCGAAGCGATCACCTCGGCGACACAGCAGGTTACTTTCTTCGCCGTGGGCAGGTGCAGGAACTCGTTCGGCCCATGGGCGTTGGCATGGGGACCCAGCACGCCGGTGACCAGGAATTGAGCCTCGGGAAATTTTTCTCCCAGCATCCCCATGAACGGTATGGTGCCCCCCTCGCCCATGTGCATGGCGGGCCCGCCGAAGTAGTTGAGCGACGCCTTGTTGACGGCCTGCTCCAGCCACGACGCCATTAGCGGGGCGTGCCAACCTCCGGCGCTCCAGTCAGGTTTGAATGTGACGCTGGCGCCGCAGGGCGGTTCGCTTTCCAGCAGGGATTTCAGTTTCGCCGATGCGGCGGCGGCATCTGCCGTCGGCGGAATGCGCAGGGAAAGCTTCACTGCGGTCCCTGCCCGGAGGACATTGCCGGCATCGGCGATGGCGGGCAGGCCGTCTGCCCCCGTTATCGCGAGGGCGGGCCGCCACGTGCGGTTCAGGATCAGCTCGGCGTGATCATGCTCCGCCGGCCCGGCACCCGGGACAAACGGGAATTTCCTGTAGACCTGTTCGGCCAGAATCCCGGCCGCCGCGCGTGCCTGTTCGATCCGCGCCGTCGGTATGGTGGCGTAAAATTCATCTTCCCGAATGCGTCCGGTGCTGCAGTCCTCGACGCGGTCCAGCAGTTGTCTCAGGATGCGAAAGCTTGACGGCACGATTCCACCGGCATCGCCGGAATGCACGCCTTCCTCCAGGATCTCGATCGACAGTTCGCCGCCGACCAGGCCGCGCAGGGAAGTCGTGCACCAGAGCTGGTCGTAGTTGCCGCAGCCGGAATCCAGGCAGATCACGAGATCGGGCGTGCCGATCCGGTTCGCCAGTGCCTCAATATAGAACGGCAGGTCAGGACTGCCGCTTTCCTCGCAGGCCTCGATGATGACGACACAGCGGGCGTGCGGGATCTGTTGCGCCATAAGTGCGCGAATCGCAATCAGGCTGGCGAACGTGGCATAGCCGTCGTCGGCGCCGCCCCGGCCGTAAAGCCGCTCATTCTCGATCACCGGCTCCCAGGGGCCCAGGCCCTTGCGCCAGCCGGTCATCTCCGGCTGTTTGTCGAGATGGCCATAAAGCAGCACGGTGGCGTCGGAGGCCCCGGGAATGTCCATATAGATCAACGGCGTCCTTCCCGGCAGCCTCACCACGTCAAGTTGCATGCCGGGGATGTCCTGCCGCCTGCACCAGGAGGCAAATTGTTCGACGGCCCGATCCATGTAGCCGTGCGCCTCCCAGTCCGGATCGAACAGCGGCGACTTGTTTGGTATGCGGATGTAATCGATCAGCTCGGGCAGGGCGGATTCATCCCATTGTCTCGTGCAAAAAGCCCGGAGCTTTTCAACATCAACCGCCATCGGTGCTGTTCCTGTTGGTTAACAAGGGGTGTTTCCCTGTGCTAGTGTAGTGTCACGCGCCCATCGTTCATTATTCATGCCGCCGGGTGTCCTCCGGAAGACACGCCGTGAAGTCGTCCCTGTAGGCTCGGGT
>CAZXGW010000018.1:0-16051 GCA_964640355.1 uncultured Enterobacteriaceae bacterium | reverse complement strand
GTTGACACCCAGGCCAATACGGCGTTGAAAACGGGCACAAAATGCCCATCAGGTTCACGATCCTCACGCAGTTGTAATACACTCCCATCCCGCACATCGCGCCATCATACTCCCGGAGCCGCATGAAACTCGGCATCATCATGGATCCCATTGCGGGGATCAAAATCGAAAAGGACAGTTCGTTCGCCATCCTGCTCGCCGCCCAGGCGCGCGACTGGGAGCTTTATTACATGGAAACGCAGGATCTTTTTCTCGCCGGCACCCGCCCCGGTGCGCGTATGCGGCGCCTGTCCGTCCGGGACGAGAAAGACCGCTGGTACCATTTTACCGGCGAGGAGGTCGCCGCGCTGTCCGCGCTTGATGTCATCCTTATGCGCAAGGACCCGCCGGTCGACATGGAGTACATCTACGCCACGCACCTGCTTGAACTCGCGCAGCAGCAGGGGGTGCTGGTGGTCAATGATCCCTCGGCCCTGCGGGATTTCAATGAAAAATTGCTGATCTCCTGGTTCCCGGACTGCATACCCCCCACGCTGGTCACGAAAAACGCGGCGCAGATCATTTCCTTCGCGGAGGAACACGGCGATATCATCCTGAAACCGCTGCACGGCATGGGGGGGTTGTCGGTGTTCCGGGCGAGGAATTCCGATCCCAATCTGCACGCCATCATCGAACATCTGACGGGCAACGGCGTGCGCTTCGCCATGGCGCAGCGTTTCATCCCCGAGATCGTCGAAGGCGACAAGCGCATCCTGCTGATCGACGGCGAACCGGTCCCCTACGCCCTCGCCAGGATCCCCAGGCCCGGCGATCACCGCGGAAACCTCGCAGTCGGCGGGACCGGAAAGGGCGTGGCCCTGAGCGCGCGTGACCGGGAGATCTGCGCCACCCTGGCGCCGGTGCTGATCGAAAAAGGGCTGTTGTTCGCCGGCATCGACGTGATCGGCGATTATCTTACCGAGATCAATATCACCAGCCCCACCTGCATCCGCGAACTGGACAGGCTGTACGGCCTCGACATCGCCGGTGATCTGATGGACGCCATCCGCAAAAAACGCGATTCAGCCTAATCCGCAGAACGGCCTCCCCGCCCGCCCCCGGTACACCGCCCTGTTAACCGCAATCGCCGGGCCGTTATAATATCCTGCCATTATGGCACCAGGGTGACAGCATCTTGACGGCGATTGCGGCACGGCCACTGATTACACCGGTTGACCGATTCGGGCTGACGTTATGCCTGGCCATCATCGCGCACGGCATCATCATCCTAGGCGTCACGTTCGCGCCGGAGGATACGCTCGAGCCCCGCTATGAAACCATGGAGATCATCCTGGTGCAGCAGGAAAGCGAGCCGCCGGAGCAGACGACATTCCTGGCCCAGGCTAACCTCACGGGCGGAGGCGACAGCGCTGAGCCGGAAAACCCGACCGTTCCCCAGCCGGCGCCGTTCCCGGACGAACGGCCCGAGATTACCGCCCCGCCACCGATTGAAGTGGAGCCCCCCGAGAAAACCGCCCCTCCGCCTGATCCGGAAATTGCCGAGGTCGCACCTGAGCCCCAGCCGCTGAAAGACATCGAGCAATTGACCGTGGTGGCCAGAACGGCCGAGAAGCTGCCCGAAACGATCGTCGAAACCCGGAGGCCGGAACTAAACCCCGTGGAGAAAACGGTCGCCCGGGCCGGGCCGGTGCGGGAAGGTGAAAACAAACCCGCCGAGGACAGGGTGGAAACGCCGCCCCTGCCCAGCGCCACGGCGCTTTTGACCAACAGTTTCAAGATCGCCTCGCTCAGCGCCGAAGTCCGGCGCAAGCTGGAAGCGAAGGCGGAGCGCCCGCGCCGCAAGTTCATCTCTGCGAGCACCCGGGAATACAAGTACGCCGCCTACATGGAGGCCTGGCGCGCCAAGGTCGAACGCGTGGGCAATCTCAACTATCCCGACGATGCGCGCAAAAACAACCTGTCCGGCAGCCTGATCCTCGACGTGGCGCTGAATGCCGACGGCAGCGTCAACCAGATCACCATCCGCAGGACCTCGGGGTCGCAGATACTGGACGATGCCGCCATCCGCATCGTGGAACTCTCTTCCCCCTTCGCGCCGTTCCCTGAACACATCCGGAAAGAAACGGACATTCTCCACATCACGCGCACCTGGCAGTTCCTGAACGACAACCGCTTCAAATAGATACAGCCGCAGACCGGTCCGGCGCCGGGGCGCGGCCGGCCTATCTATCTTGCCGATCATTAACTGGTATAATGTGGCTTAATCGCGGCCTCGTGCGCCAGCGTGCCGACGGCCGTAACCACAAACAACGGCGGAGACGGCGGCCTGCATGCAGTCAAATTACCTAACCAACCAATTCCTGATCGCCATGCCAAACCTGGCGGATCCCAATTTTCACCACACCGTCACCTACATCTGCGCCCACAATGACGATGGCGCGATGGGCATTATCATCAATCGGCCGCTCGGTATCATGCTCGGCGAGGTACTGGAGCAGATGAAAATGAAGACAGACGACGAGATCATCGGCAAGACCCCCGTCTATCACGGCGGGCCGGTCCAGTGTGATCGGGGCTTTGTCCTGCACCAGCCCCTGCAGAAATGGGATTCGACCCTTCAGGTCAGCCACGACGTCGGGGTGGCCACCTCGCGGGATATTCTCAGGGCCATTGCCCGGGGCGAAGGGCCGGCCAACACCTTTATCGCCCTCGGCTACGCCGGCTGGGCAGCGGGCCAGCTTGAACAGGAAATCAAGGACAATGCCTGGCTGAGCGGTCCGGCGGACCTGGACGTCATCTTCCGCACGCCCACCGAACAGCGGTGGCATTCCGCCGCCGCACTGCTCGGCATCGATCTCGACAAGTTATCGATCGACATCGGTCACGCGTGAGCACCAAGACCCTGCTGGGTTTCGATTTCGGCAAAAAACGGATTGGGGTTGCAGTAGGCCAGTCAATAACCGGCACGGCCAGCCCGATCGGCATCGTCAACATCACCCGCAACCGCCCCGACTGGGAGAAAATCAGGCAACTCGTCCGCGACTGGCGGCCGGATGCCCTGGTGGTGGGCATACCGCTGAACATGGACGGCACGCCGCAGCCCATGACGCGGGCCGCGGAAAAATTTTCCCGCCAGCTGCAGGGGCAATTTCACCTTCCCGTGTACGGCATGGACGAACGGCTGTCCAGCTTTGAAGCGGGCAATCGCGCGGGCCGCGATATGCCGGTGGACGCCGTCGCCGCCCAGGTCATCCTCGAAAGCTGGCTCAATGAGCACCGTGACGGGACGGCCTCCTGCCGCGAAAACACGGATACCTGAGCGGTGACACGAATGACGAAAGAGATCGATCGGTGGCTTCAGAACATGGCCGCCGATCTGGAAAAGATTGCCCGGGACGACCCGCTCATGATCGGCATCCACACTGGCGGGGTCTGGATCGCCGAGCGCCTGCAGAAACTGATGGGGCTGCCCGGCCCCCTGGGCATTCTCAATATCGCCTTCTACCGTGACGACTTCAGCCGGATCGGCATGCATCCCCGCGTTATCCCTTCCAGCCTGCCGTTCAGCGTGGAAGACCGGAACATCATTCTCGTGGACGATGTGCTGCACACGGGCCGGACGGTGCGGGCCGCCCTGAACGAGATCTTCGACTATGGCCGCCCCGCCACCGTCCTCCTGGCGGTGCTGGTGGAACGCAGCGGCCGCGAACTGCCCATACGCGCCGACGTGGCCGGAAAAAGCATGACACTAAATTCCGGCGAACATGTTAAACTCTCCGGCCCGGAGCCCCTGGCACTGGAAATAAAAAAGGCGGAATGACTGGCGACAATATTCAGCTGGACAACCATGGCCGCCTGAAACATTTTTTAACCATTGAAGGTCTCCACCGCTCCCTCCTCCTCGACATCCTGAACCACGCCCGATCCTTCGCCGGCGTCGGCGAGCGCGCGGTAAAAAAAGTGCCGCTCCTGCGCGGCAAGATCATCGCCAACCTGTTTTTCGAGCCGAGCACCCGCACTCGCACCACCTTCGAGCTGGCCGCCAAGCGGCTGTCCGCGGACATTCTCAACCTCAACGTCGCAACGTCGTCGACCCGGAAAGGCGAATCGCTGTCGGACACTTTGCGCACCCTGGAGGCCATGCACTGCGACATGTTCGTGGTGCGCCATTCAAGCAGCGGCGCGGCCCACTTCATTGCCTCCCAGGTGGCCCCTCATGTCAGCGTGATCAATGGCGGCGACGGCAGGCACGCCCACCCGACCCAGGCCATGCTGGACATGTATACCATCCAGCTGCACAAGGGCGAGTTCGCCCCGCTGCGGGTGGCGATCGTCGGCGACATCCTGCATTCGCGCGTAGCCCGATCCGAGATACACGCCCTGTCCATTCTGGGCACGGGCGAGATCCGCGTGATCGGGCCGAGGACCCTGATCCCCGCGGACATTCGCACGCTGGGTGTACGGGTTTTCCATGACCTCACCTCAGGCCTCGAGGGCGTCGACGTGGTCATCATGCTGCGTCTCCAGCGCGAGCGCATGCGCAGCGCGCTCCTGCCGAGCGAATACGAGTATTTCAACCTGTACGGCCTGACGGAAAAAAGACTCGCCGTTGCGAAACCGGATGCCATCGTCATGCACCCCGGGCCAATCAACCGCGGCATAGAAATCGATTCCCAGGTGGCGGACAGCGAACGCTCGGTGATCCTGCAGCAGGTCAGCCACGGCATTGCGGTCAGGATGGCCGTGATGGCGATGATGATGGGCAGCCTCGCACCGACCACTCCGGAAAAATCCCATGCGCACCGCCATTGAGGGGGGGCGTGTCATCGATCCCGTCAACCGGGTTGACCGCGTTGCCAACCTGTATGTCGACGGCGAACTCATCGCCGCCGTCGGCAGCGCGCCGCCGGGGTTTGCCCCCGACCGGGTGATTGACGCACTGGGCAGTATCGTCTGCCCGGGACTGGTGGATCTCTCGGCGCGGCTGCGGGAACCCGGCCAGGAATACAAGGCGACCATCGCCTCGGAAACGGCCGCGGCGGCGCGCTCAGGCATCACCTCACTCTGTTGCCCGCCGGATACCAGCCCGATTATCGACACCACCGCGGTCGTCGAACTGATCCACCAGCGCACCCTGCGCTCAAACATGGCCCGCCTCTATCCCCTCGGCGCCCTGACGCACGGCCTGGGAGGGAAAACACTGGCGGAGATGCACGCCCTGAAGAGCGCAGGCTGCATCGGCGTAGCCAACGCCTATGCCTCGATTGAGGATACCGCCCTGCTCAGGCGTGCCCTGGAATACGCGGCCACCTGCGAGTTGACCGTTCATCTTTTCTGCGAAGACGATTATCTACGCGGAGACGGGGTCATCCACGAGGGGATTATGAGCGTCCGGCTCGGCCTGCCGGGGATACCGGAGACGGCGGAAACGATTGCCGTCAGCCGCACCTTACTGCTGATCGAGCAGACCGGCGCGCGCGTTCACTTCTGCCGGATCTCCTGCGCACGCAGCATCGATCTCATCGCGCGCGCCAGGCAGGATGGATTGCCGGTGACCGCGGACGTCGGCATAGCCCATTTGTACCTGACGGAAATGGACCTTGCCGGCTTCAACAGCCTCTGTTATACGCGGCCGCCCCTGCGCCACATGAACGATCGGGATCGGCTGCGCGGGGCGCTCTCGGAGGGGATTCTCGACGCCGTGTGCTCCGACCATCAGCCGCATGACGAAGATGCAAAGGCCGCACCCTTCGATATGACGGAACCCGGCATCTCCACTCTGGACGTGCTGCTGCCGCTGACCTGGCAGCTCGCGCAGGAAAACCGGCTGGACGAACAGCAGGCGATCGCGGCCCTGACCAGCCGGCCCGCCAGCATCGCCGGTATCAACGCCGGGCACCTGAGCCAGGGCGCGGTGGCCGACATTTGCATTTTCGATCCGGGCGCAACCTGGACGGTTACGAAGGACACCCTGGCCAGCCAGGGCAAAAACTCGCCGTTCCTCGGCTGGGAAATGACCGGGCGGGTAACCCACACACTGCTCGGCGGCCGGATCGTCCATGGACCGGAATGCGGATCCCGGCCGTGACGCATCCGCCCAGCCGGAACACGATATTTTCCGAATCCGCCCGCGTGCTGGCCCACGAGGCGCTGCCGGGGAGTCAATTCCTGTTGCGGCTGCAGACCCCACGGATTGCAGAGCAGGCCAGGCCCGGTGCGTTTGTCCACCTGCAATGCCATCCCGAGCTCCCGATGCGCCGGCCCATGTCCATCATGCGCGCCGATACAGGCGCCGGATCGATCGAGATCCTGTACAAGGTGCATGGCGCGGGCACGGCCCGGCTGGCGCAACGGCAGCCCGGCGAGATGATCGAGATGCTCGGGCCCATCGGGGTGCCGTTCAAGCTTCAGGATTACCGCCGATTTCCCCTTCTCATCGGCGGCGGTGTCGGCATCCCGCCGATGGTGTTTCTTGCCGAACACATCCGCAAAACGCACGCTGAATGTCATCCCCTGGTTCTGATGGGTTCGGAAATTCCCTTCCCGTTCCGGGCGCGTCCGTCCCGGATCATGATCAGCGGCATCCCTCCCGGAGTTATCGCCACCATGCCCCTGCTCGAGGACTGGGGCATACCCTGCCGGCTGGCCAGCCTGCACGGGTATGCCGGCTGTTATGAGGGGTTCGTCACGGGGCTCGCCAAACACTGGCTGGACGCCCTTGCACCGGAACGGCACCGGGTAGTTGAACTGTTCTGTTGCGGACCGACCGCGATGCTGGAAGCGGCCAGCCGACTGGCCCAGGCGTACGGGCTGCCGTGTCAGGTCTCCATGGAAGAGTACATGGCCTGTGCCGTTGGCGGGTGCGCCGGCTGCACCATCCCCGTGGCCACGGACAGCGGGCCGGCCATGCTCCGGGTTTGTGTAGACGGGCCGGTATTCGATGGCGCCTGCGTCTTCCCGCCGCCCTGAACGCATGGCTTGGTAGACCGCCTCAGTCGTGTAGTAAACCCTAACGGAGGCAGCCTTTTGTGGTTGATTTCAACCAGTATGGGTGGTTCGGGTTAACCAGTTGTTAAAACACGTGGAGGCAGTTACCGCCAGAGGACGACGGTATTCATATAACTTATTGAAAAATAATAATTTATTTTTGACAGCCGGTTCATGATTACTTGGCATAAAACCTGCTAGTTATATGGCACCGTATTTCAACAATCCACGTATCTGGAGGATAAGACGATGAAATGGGAAACCCCCTCATACAATGACATCCGTTTTGGTTTTGAAGTCACGATGTACATCAATAACAAGTAAGCACCGCTTTCTTGTAAAAAAATAAAGGGACCTCCGGTCCCTTTATTTTTGCCCGCGTTCTGGCACCTCCGGGCAAAGCCGGCCGGCCAGGCATCAACCGAAATTGATCTTGGCCTCGAGGTTGGTGCGCGAATCGGCGTTGGCCAACGCCTCCTCCAGTTCTATGCGGCCTTCCTTGTAGAGATTGAACAGTGCCATGTCGAAGGTCTGCATCCCCCGGGCACCGCTTTCCTGCATGGCCTGCTTGATCTCGTCGATTTCGCCCTTGAGGATAAGATCCGCGATGTGCGGCGTGTTGATCAGGATCTCGATGGCCGCGCAACGCTTGCTGTTGACGCCGGTCACCAGCCGCTGCGAGATCACCGCGCGGATGTTCAGGGACAGGTCCATAAACAACTGCTTGTGCAGATCCTGGGGGAAAAGGTTGATCACGCGCTCCATCGCCTGGTTGGAGTTGTTGGCGTGCAGGGTTGATATGGCGAGGTGGCCGGTATTGGACAGTTCCAGCGCCGCTTCCATGGTCTCCATGTCGCGGATCTCGCCGATGAGTATCACGTCCGGGGCTTCGCGCAGCGAGCTCTTCAGGGCGTTGCGGTAGGAGAGCGTGTCGACACCGACCTCGCGCTGGTTGACGATCGCCTTCTTGTTGGGGTGACTGAATTCCACCGGGTCCTCGATGGTCAGGATGTGTCCGGCCATGTTTTCATTCCGGTGGTTGAGCATCGCCGCAAGCGTGGTGGACTTGCCGGAACCTGTGGCGCCCACCATCAGGATCAGGCCGCGCTTGTGCATGATCAGTTCGTTCAGAATCTCCGGTAGCCCGAGTTCATCCACCGTCGGTATCTTCGAGGGTATCAGCCTCAGCACCATTCCCACTTCACCGCGCTGGCGGAAGACGTTTACCCGGAAGCGCGCCGATCCGTCCGGGAGTGCGATGGCAAAATCGCATTCCAGCTTCTCTTCGAACTGCCTGATCTGTTGTTCATTCATGATGCCATAGGCGGCCGCCTTGCAGAGATCACTGCTCAGCATGGTCTTGCCGACCGGCGCCGCCTGGCCCTCGATCTTGATCTTGACGGGTGAATTCACGGTGAAAAAAAGATCCGAGGCGTTTTTTTCAACCATCAATTTCAGATACGGCGTGATGTCCATCAGCCTGTGCCCTCCTGTTACGCTTATGCCGGCGAATAGGGCCGGAAACCCGCGTCCAGGGGTCCCCGGCGGCCCGGCAATGGGGATTTCGATGAACGGCAATAACCGCCTTTTCGCTTTTTCCGGTCGCGGGCAATCTCCCGATCGGGTTCAACCCGCGGCCGCGTGCCGAAACCGCGGATTACCGCAGCAAGCCCGATTTTTCGTCCTCCTCTTCCTCTATCTGCAGATGTTCCAGTCCGCCCAGCTTGTCGGTGCCTTTGGCGGCCTTGCCCTGGAGCTTGATCTTCAGGCGCAGTTCGTTCATGGAATCGGCGTTGCGCAACGCGTCTTCGTAGGTGATCAGATCCGTCTCGTAAAGATCAAACAATGCCTGATCAAACGTCTGCATGCCCAGCTCCCTTGATTTCTGCATGATGGCCTTGATCTCATGCACCTCGCCCTTGAGGATCAGGTCGGAGATCAGGGGCGTGTTCAGCATGATCTCGATGGCGGCCACCCGCCCGACGCCGTCGGTCTTCTTCAAGAGCCGCTGGGCAATGACGGCCTTGAGATTGAGCGAAAGGTCCATCAGCAGCTGCGAGCGCCGTTCCTCGGGGAAGAAGTTGATGATGCGATCCAGCGCCTGGTTGGAACTGTTGGCGTGCAGGGTCGCCATCGCCAGGTGTCCTGTTTCCGCAAAGGCGATGCCGAATTCCATGGTTTCGCGGTCGCGGATCTCGCCGAGAAGGATGACGTCCGGCGCCTGGCGGAGGGTGTTTTTCAGCGCGATGTCCCAGTCGTCGGTATCAATGCCCACCTCGCGCTGCATGATGATGCAGTTCTTGTGCGGATGAACGTATTCAATCGGATCCTCGATGGTGATGATATGGCCGTAACTGTTCTCGTTGCGGTAATCGATCATGGCGGCCAGTGACGTGGACTTGCCGGACCCCGTGCCGCCGACCATGATGACCAGGCCGCGCTTGGTCATGCAGACTTCCTTCATGACGTTGGGCAGACCAAGTTTATCCAGGGTCGGCACATTCATTTCAATCGTGCGCAGGACCAGCCCGCAATATCCCTGCTGGACATAGGCGTTGGAGCGGAAGCGGCCGATGCCGATGGGGTTGATGGCGAAATTGCACTCCTTGGTGGCCTCGTATTCCTTGAGGTGCTTGTCGTTCATGATGGCATAGGCCAGCGCCTTGGTGTTCTCGGCGGTCAGCTTGGTCTTGGAGACCGGCGTCACCTTGCCGTCTACCTTGATGGCGGGCGGAAAACCCACGGTGATGAAGAGATCCGAGCCCTTTTTCTCCACCATGAGCTTGAGCAGATCCCTCATGAATTTAATTGCTTGTTCACGTTCCATAGGTTCCTCCCGGCCGTTACAGCATCAGGTTGGGTTAAAAGTTGTCCTTGTTGGCGGCCTTGCTCCTGGCTTCATCGCGGGTAACGATGCCCTTCTGCACCAGTTGCTGCAGGTTCTGGTCCAGGGTCTGCATCCCGAACTGCTGGCCGGTCTGGATCGCGGAATACATCTGCGCAATCTTGTTTTCCCGGATCAGGTTGCGGATGGCGGGTGTGCCGATCATGATTTCGTGCGCCGCCACCCGGCCGCCGCCCTTTTTCTTCAGCAATGTCTGGGAAATGACCGCGCGCAGGGATTCCGACAGCATCGCGCGGATCATGTCCTTTTCCGCGGCGGGGAACACATCGACGACACGGTCGATGGTCTTGGCCGCGGAGCTCGTGTGGAGCGTGCCGAACACGAGGTGCCCCGTTTCCGCCGCCGTGAGGGCCAGGCGTATGGTTTCGAGATCGCGCATCTCGCCGACGAGGATCACATCCGGGTCTTCGCGCAGCGCCGAACGCAGGGCCTCGTTGAACCCCAGGGTGTCGCGGTGCACCTCGCGCTGGTTGATCAGGCATTTCTTGCTTTCATGCACGAACTCGATGGGATCCTCGACGGTGAGGATGTGGCCGTATTCATTATCGTTCTTGTGGTCAACCATGGCGGCCAGCGTGGTGGACTTGCCGGAACCCGTGGGCCCGGTCACCAGTACCACGCCGCGGGGATAATCGGAAATATCCTTGAAGATCTTCGGCGCATTGAGCTGTTCAAGCGACAGGATCTTCGAGGGAATGGTCCGGAACACGGAAAAGGCGCCGCGGTTCTGGTTGGCGGCGTTGACCCGGAACCTCGCCAGGTTCGGGACTTCGAAGGAAAAATCGCATTCCAGGAATTCCTCATAATCCTTCCGCTGCTTGTCGTTCATGATGTCATACACCATGTCATGCACGTCCTTGTGGTCCAGCGCCGGCACGTTGATGCGGCGTACATCGCCGTCAACCCGGATCATCGGCGGCAGACCGGCCGATAAATGCAGATCCGAAGCACCGTTTTTTACACTGAATGCAAGAAGTTCACCGATATCCATTTACGCCTCCGGTTCAGCCAAAACAATTCGGGGCTGATTGTCTGTGGACAGGTATTCCGGACCAACGGCCACCCTGCTCCTGCCTTATAATCCGTTTCCGGAAAATGCCGGCCGGCACCTTTCTCGACGGCGCTGCGCCCGGCGGTGCGGTATTAAAAACGGCGGCGGCTTGCGATTTGATCAACCAGCGCATGCCGTTTTACTGCCTCGCCCGTGCGCCTGATGCCGAGAGCGGTCCGGGTTTTCCGGGTATCGTAAAAATTCACCTCGATCTTACTGATTTTCTGAAGTATAGACTACTGCCGTTCCATGAAAAACGTGGCTGAATCCCTGCGCAACGTGCGCCTGCGGATTGCGCGAGCTGAACAGGCTTACGGCCGGCGGCCGGGCTCGGTCACGCTGCTGGCCGTCAGCAAAACCCAACCGGTCGCTGCTATCCGCGCCGCGGCGGCTTGCGGCCAGGCCGACTTTGCCGAGAACTACGTGCGCGAGGCCATGGAAAAGATCGCCACACTCGCCGATCCCCGTCTGACCTGGCATTTCATCGGCCCGGTGCAGTCCAACAAGACGCGGCCTGTTGCCGAACATTTTCACTGGGTGCACAGCCTGGATCGCCTGAAAATCGCGGAGCGGCTCAGCGCCGCGCGGCCGGCCTCGCTCCCGCCGCTCAATGCCTGCATCCAGATCAACATCAGCGGGGAAGCCAGCAAGTCGGGCGTGGCGCCGGAAGCGGCTGCCGAGCTGCTCGAGGCCTGCGCCACCCTGCCCGGACTACGGCTGCGCGGGCTGATGGTGCTGCCGGCGCCCAGTGATGATTTCGAACGGCAGCGACAACCCTTCCGGCGTGCCCGGGAGTTGCTGCAGGCCCTGGAGGCACACTGCCCCGGGCTGGATACCCTGTCCATGGGAACGACCCAGGATCTTGAGGCCGCCATCGCCGAGGGCGCCACCCTGGTACGCATCGGTACCGCCATTTTCGGGCCGAGGGCGCGGTGACCCGGAACCCGGGTGCCGCACCGGGGGTAGCCGCACATCCCATGTGACCTTGCCCGGGCCCCGACAAATCAACGCGGCTATAAGTAGTGCGGGCAGCTTGTTAAACTGCATCCTTTGCGAAAACGGACCCCCGGATGAAACACAGGCGTATAGCGTTTATCGGCTGCGGCAACATGGGGCGCAGCCTCATCGGCGGCCTGATCGCCAACGGCTATCCCGCCGACCGCCTGTGCGGCGCCGATATCAACCCTGACCAACGCGAATTCACTGCCCGGCAGTTCGGAATCGAGGTGCTGGAAGACGGCCGGCAGGCGGTAAAGGGGGTCGAGGTCGTGGTGCTCGCGGTCAAGCCGCAGGTCATGCGGCCGACGATCATTGCCCTCCGGCCGGCGCTCGCGGCGGACGGCCTCCTGCTCATCTCGGTGGCCGCCGGGATCCGGTTGTCTGCCCTCGCCCGCTGGGCCGGTGAACAGACAGCCATCGTGCGCGTCATGCCCAATACCCCGGCGTTGATCCGCACCGGCGCCGCGGTGCTCTGCGCCAACGGCAATGTCAGCGCGTCACAGCGCAACACCGCCGAGTCCATCATGCGTTCGGTCGGCCTCGCACTCTGGGTGGAAGACGAGTCCCTGCTCGATGCCGTGACCGCCCTCTCCGGCAGCGGGCCGGCCTATTTTTTCTATGTCATGGAAGTCCTGGAAAATTCGGCGGTGGCGTTGGGCCTGAGCAGGGAGCAGGCCCGCCTTCTCACCCTGCAGACGGCCTTTGGTGCGGCGAAGATGGCGCTGGAAAGCCAGCTTGACCCCGCTGCGCTGCGCCGGCAGGTCACGTCTCCCGGCGGGACCACCGAGCAGGCCCTGAATGTCCTGGGGGAAGGCAGGCTGGACGAGTTGTTCGGCGCGGCGCTGAAAGCCGCCCGCGATCGATCCGTTGAAATCGCCGGCACGCTTGGTGACGACTCATGAGCGCCGGCACCTATCTCGCGGAGGCCACCGTCTACCTCATCACCGTGGTCTTCGGGCTGTACATCCTCGCCGTCATGCTGCGGTTTCTGCTGCAGCAGGTGCGCGCCGATTTTTACAATCCCGTGTCCCAGTTCCTGGTGACCGTCACCAACCCCACCCTGCGCCCGTTGCGGCGCTGGATACCCGGTTATGCCGGCATCGACTGGCCGTCCATCGTGCTGCTGGCGCTCCTGCAGGGGGTGGAACTGTGCCTGAGGGCGCTGATCCTCACCGGCGACCTGCCGTCCCTGATCGGACTGTTGGTGCTGATCGCCGCGCATCTGCTGAAAATGCTGGTGTGGATCTATATCGTCGTTATCATCATCCAGGCGCTCTACAGCTGGATTAATCCCGGCACATATACCGCGCTGACTGCCCTGACCGACCAGTTGACTGATCCCCTGCTTTACCCGGTACGGCGGATCGTGCCGCCGGCGGGCGGTATCGACTGGTCACCGCTGATCGCGCTGATTGGTTTCAACCTCGTGCTGATGCTCGTGGTGGCGCCGCTCCAGGACCTGGGAAACCTGCTCGCCGGCTATACACTGCGCGTGTTATGAAGGAAGCACGGTGCTTTTTTTAATCAATTGACTCAATCCGGTGCTTCAAAAAAACTACCGGCATGACCGCTGATATCTCCCCTGATTCCGTCGGGATCGTCAAACCCCGCGTCCAGCACTTCGCGCAGAGCCTGCAGCTCGAATCCGGCAGCGAGCTGCCGGCCTTTGAACTGATCTACGAAACCTACGGCGAACTGAACCGGGATCGATCGAATGCCGTGCTGGTCTGCCACGCCCTGAGCGGCGATCATCACGTCGCCGGTTTTCACAGCCCCGAAGACCGGAAACCCGGCTGGTGGGACAACTTGATCGGCCCGGGCAAACCCGTCGATACCCGCCGGTTTTTCGTTGTCTGCCCGAACAATCTCGGCGGCTGCAGCGGTTCGACGGGGCCGCTGACGGCCAACCCGGCCACGGGCAAACCCTACGGCCCGGATTTTCCCCTCGTCACCGTCGGCGACTGGGTGAAAAGCCAGGCCCTGCTCGCCGACGCGCTGGACATCCGCTGCTGGGCCGTGGTCATCGGCGGCAGTCTCGGCGGCATGCAGGCATTGCAGTGGGCCATCGATTACCCGGACCGGGTGAAAAACGCCTTTGTCATCGCCGCGGCGTCCAAGCTGTCCACGCAGAACATCGCCTTCAACGAAGTGGCGCGCCAGGCCATCCGCTCCGACCCCGATTTCAACAACGGGCATTATTACGAGAATGGCCGCAAACCCGCGCTCGGCCTGATGCTGGCCAGGATGCTCGGGCACATCACCTACCTTTCGGATGACGTGCTCGACGAAAAATTCGGCCGCGAACTGCGCCACGGCAAGATCAGGTTTGGCTTCGAGGACGAATTCCAGGTCGAGAGTTACCTGCGCTACCAGGGGCGGTCCTTCGTCGATCGGTTCGACGCCAACAGCTACCTGCTGATCACCAAGGTGCTGGATTACTTCGATCCGGCGAGCGCCGCCGGCGGGAATCTCGCGGAGGCCTTCAAGCCGGCGCAGGCCAACTTTTACGTCATCTCTTTCAGCAGTGACTGGCGCTTCGCGCCGCCGCGTTCGCGTGAGATCGTCAGGGCGCTGCTCGAAGCCGATAAAAACGTCAGTTACGTCAGAATCCAGTCCACCCAGGGCCACGATTCCTTCCTGATGCCGATCCCGCATTACCACCAGGTCGTGCGCACCGCCATGAACCGGATCGCCGGCACGGGGGGATTCTGATGGAATTGCGCACCGACCAGGCCCTGATCGCCGAATGGATCGAGCCGGGATCACGCGTGCTGGACCTGGGCTGCGGTGACGGGACCCTCATGGCTTTCCTGCAGAAAAACCGCAACGTGACCGGCTACGGCGTCGAGATCGACGAGACCAACATCATCCAGTGCCTCGAACGGGGGATCAACGTAATCCAGTCCGACCTGGATGCCGGCCTGTCGGATTTCGATGAAGACTCGTTTGACTACGTCATCATGACACAGACCCTGCAGGCGATCCGCTACCCGGCCCGGCTGCTGAACGAGATGCTCCGGATCGGCCGCGAGGGGATTGTCACGTTCCCCAACATGGGCCACTGGAAATGCCGCCTGCAGATCGCCCTGCAGGGCATGATGCCGAAATCACGGACGCTGCCGTATGAATGGTACGACACGCCGAACATACACCTGTGCACCCTGAAGGATTTCGAGCGCCTGTGCCGCAAGGCCAACATCGAAATCCTGCACTACACGACCGTGGATTACGCCCACCGCACGAGCCTCGGCATGCGCCTTCTGCCAAACCTGCTGGGCGAGATCGCCATCTACCGGTTCCGCCGATCCGGCGCGCCGGTCAGAACGGAAGGCGATATTCAATGATCAGGGGCGCATGATCGGAAAAGCGCCGTTCCTTGTAGATCGCTGCGCCTTCCACCTTGTCGCGCAGGCCCGGCGAGATGATCTGGTAGTCAATCCGCCACCCGACGTTTTTGGCCCAGGCCTGGCCCCGGTTTGACCACCAGGTATATTGATCGGCCTCCTGGTTGACCACGCGAAAGGCGTCCACCAGGCCGACGCGATCAAACAGCTCGTCCAGCCAGGCCCGCTCCTCCGGCAGGAAGCCGGAATTTTTCTGGTTACCGCGCCAGTTTTTCAGATCGATGGTCTTGTGGGCGATATTCCAGTCGCCGCAGAGGACATACTGGCGCCTTTGCCTGCGCATCCGCTTCAGGACGGGCATCAGGCGGCGCATGAAATCGAATTTCACCGCCTGCCGCTCCGCGCTGGACGATCCGGAGGGAAGATAGATCGACGCTACGCTGAGCCTGCCGAAATCCGCCTGCAGGTAGCGTCCTTCGGAATCCGCCTGTGACCAGCCCAGCCGGTCGATGACGCGATCAGGAGGCCGCCGCGTATACAGGGCAACGCCGCTGTAACCGCTTTTCTCCGCGCAGTTGAAAAAACCGAGGTAGCCATCCGGCGAGCGTACCTCGTCATCCAGTTGGTGTTCCTGGATCCTCGTTTCCTGCAGGCAAATGACTTCCGCCTTCTGCTTTTGCATCCATTGATAAAACCCCTTGCGCTGCGCTGAACGCAGGCCATTGGCGTTGAGGGTGATGATCTTCACGTTAACAGTGTCCAGCG
>CAZXGW010000017.1:0-16088 GCA_964640355.1 uncultured Enterobacteriaceae bacterium | reverse complement strand
TAAATGCAGGGAAACAATAACAATGAGCCAACCGGGATCACCCGAGCATCCATTACGCGTCGCCATCGTCGGCAGCGGTCCAAGCGGATTCTATGCCACCGAAGCCCTCCTGAAATCCGCCATTAATATCAGGATTGACATGTTTGAACGCCTGCCCGCGCCCTATGGCCTGGTGCGCAACGGCGTGGCGCCGGATCACCCCAAGCTGAAACAGCCCATCCGCTTATACGACAGGATCGCCGGAGCGCCCGAGTTCAATTTTCTCGGCAACGTAGCCATCGGGCGTGACATCACGGTGGACGAACTGCGCCGCAGCCACCATGCCGTGATCTTTACCTGCGGGGCGGAAACTGACCGGAAACTGGGCATCCCCGGTGAAAATCTGCCCGGCAGCTACACCGCCACGGAATTTGTCGGCTGGTATAATGGCCACCCCGATTACCGGGACCGGACGTTTGACCTCTCGCATGACGTCGCCGTCATCATCGGCCAGGGCAACGTGGCCGCGGATGTGAGCCGCATCCTGGCGAAAACCGTGGATGAACTGAAACATACGGATATTGCCCAGCATGCGCTCGAGGTGCTGGCCGAAAGCCGCGTCCGTGACATCCATGTCATCGGCCGCCGCGGCCCGGCCCAGGCGAAGTTTACGCCCAAGGAACTCAGGGAATTCGGCGAACTGGCCGATTGCGACCCCGTTGTAAACCCCGACGATCTGACGCTCAATCCCGAGAGCGAGCGGGAGCTGCAGGAAAAATCCAATGTTACGAGCGCCAAGGTCTATCAAATTTTCAGGGAATTTTCTGAGCGCCCGCCTTCGGCCAAAACCAGGCGCTGTTATTTCCGGTTCCTGTTAAGCCCCGTTGAGCTCATCGGCAACGGCAGGCTGGCAAAAATCAGGCTGGAAAAAAACCGGTTGCAGGGCGAGTCGTTCAACCAGTCGGCGCAAGGTACTGGGGAAAAATTTGAACTTGAAACCGGCATCCTGTTCCGGAGCATCGGTTATCGGGGGGTCCCCATTGCCGGTGTACCGTTCGACGAAAGGCGCGGGATATTCCCGAATGAAAACGGCCGCATCACCCTGGATGGCAAGGTGGTTCCACAGCTTTACACGGCCGGCTGGATCAAGCGCGGACCGACCGGCATCATCGGGACCAACCGCGCCGACGCCGTGGCCACGGTTAAAGCCCTTCTCAGTGACCTCGCGACCCTGGATACCCAAACCCCGAAGCGCGGGGCGGAAGACCTGCTACCCCAGCTCGACCGGCGCGGTGTGCGCTACCTGAACTTTGCCGAATGGAAGATCATCGACGGCAAGGAGATCGAACGGGGCGCGCCACGGGGTAAACCCCGGGAAAAATTCACCACGGTTGGCGAGATGCTCGCTGTCCTAAAGTAACGCCCGCGCCAAAACCGCCGGGCACAGACCAACACCCGCGGGACATAAAACAGATATCCAATGGGGCCCCGACAAAACCCACCTGCCTGTCCCCGAAGCGCCTCCGCAGGTTTTCACGCAAGCGCTTGCGCGCCCGCCAAGTGTGCCATTAACATGACCTTCATACCGTCGCGGACAGGTTATATAACTTTTTGATTTTTATTGGCTATCTCGTTTGACACGGGCAAAACCGCAGGTAATATTGCAGTGCACAATAAAAAGCCGGAAATTTCGCTCCCTGTTGTCGGATGGCGCCTGTCCCGACCCTTTGCTGGCAACCGGCGATCATGTCCCTGAAAACATTCCACGATGTCCCCTGCCCCTTCTGCAGCCTGCTCTGCGACGACCTGGTGATCGGTAACCGGAACGGTGTTCTTACGGTAAAAAAGAACGGCTGCCACAAAGCCATCAGAGGCTTTGAGCCGTCCAGACCCGACGCCAGCCCGCTGATCAAGGGTAAAAAGGCCACGCTGGCCGAGGCCATCGGCGGCATGGTTGCCATCCTGCGCAAGGCCAGCCAACCCCTGATCACCGGTCTTGGCACCGATGTCAATGGCTTGCGTTCGGCCATCCAGCTGGCGGAACGGACAGGGGCCATCATCGACCATATGCACAGCGCCGGGATGATGAGAAACCTGCGGGTGCTTCAGGATCACGGCTGGATCATGACCACACTGGCCGAGATAAAAAACCGCGCGGACTTGATTATCTTCGCCGGTACGGATGGGACCGGAAACTTCCCGAGATTCTTCGAGCGTGCCATATGGCACAAGGATGCCTTATTCAACAAAAAAACAGGGCAGCGTGAGATCATCTACATCGGGGAAAAACTGGATACGAGGGCGGGCAAGAGTCCGTCCGGGCGCCTGCCCGTGGTCCTTGAATGCCGGCAGGAACAGATAGGTGAAATCATATCGACGCTGCACGCGCTGGCCGTGGGAAATACCATCCGCACGGCAAGCGTTGCCGGCATCAGGATCTCCGAACTCGAGAGGCTTGCGGAAAAACTGAAACAGGCCGCCTACGGCGTGCTGGTCTGGGCCCCCGGCGAACTGGATTTCCCGCACGCGGAACTCACCGTCAGGGCATTCTGCGAATTGATCAAGTACCTGAACAGGGTGACCCGATTCGCGGGATTCAGTCTCGGCGGCAACGACGGCGGCGCCAGCGCGGCAAATGTCTGCGCCTGGCAGTCCGGATACCCGCTCAGGGTCAGTTACGGCAAGGGCTATCCCGAATACGACCCGTACAAGTATTCCGCCAGGAATGCGCTGAGGAGAAAGGAAGTAGACGCCATGGTCTGGATATCGAGCTTCAGCGCGGACACGAAACCGCCAAAGGCCAGGATACCGACCATCGTCCTTTCAACACCGACGACAGCGCTGGATTTCAGGCCTGACGTCTTCATCCCCACGGGTACCCCCGGCCTTGATCACAGGGGGCAACTGTTCCGGACCGACGGCGTCGTCTCCTTGCCCCTGAAACAGGTCGTTGAGAGCCGCTATCCGAGCGTGGCGGACATCCTCAACCAGGTGCTGGTGTCACTCCCGGCGGGCTGACCATGCTGATAAAACTGGCAGGCGGCATCGTTTACGACCCCGTGCATGGTATCAAGGGGGAGAAGCGTGATATTTACATCCTGGACGGGAAAATCACCCGCCAGCCGGCCGCCGATGCGAAAATTCACAGGACCTACAACGTGCACGGAAAGATCGTCATGGCCGGCGCCATTGACATCCACACGCACATTGGCGGCGGCAAGGTCAACATTGCGCGCATGATGCTGCCGGAAGATCACCGCGACAACCCGGTGCGGAAAACTCCCGCCACCCGCGCGGGATGCGGCCATGCCGCGCCCACGACCACGGCCACCGGCTACCGCTACGCGGAAATGGGCTATACCGCCTGCTTTGAACCGGCCATGCTGCCCGTCAATGCGCGCCAGGCGCACATGGAAATGGCGGACATCCCCATTGTCGACAAGGGCGCCTACGCGCTACTTGGAAACGACGACTTCTTTCTGCGCATGCTGACTTCCGGGAGGGAACAAGGGGTGATCAGCGATTATGTCGGCTGGATTATCAATGCCACGCAGGCCATTGGCATCAAGGTTGTCAACCCCGGAGGCATCAATGCCTTCAAATTCAACCAGCGCCGTCTGGACCTGGACGAGGTCAACAGGTTCTATAACGTCACGCCGAGACAAATCCTGATCACGCTCGCCAGAGCGGTGCGCGAACTCGGCATTCCCCATCCACTGCATGTCCACGGCTGCAATCTCGGCGTGCCAGGCAACGTGGACACGACGCTCGATACGATCCGGGCCGTCGAGGGCATGCCCCTCCATCTCACGCACATCCAGTTCCACAGTTACGGAACCGAAGGAGATCGAGGGTTTTCATCGGGCGCCGCCAGGATAGCCGAAGCCGTGAATGCCAACCCCAATATCTCGATTGACGTCGGCCAGGTCATGTTCGGCCAAACCGTTACCGCTTCCGGCGATACGATGCTGCAGTACGCGGGACACTGGTATGCGCACCCGAACAAGTGGGTCATCATGGACATTGAATGCGAAGCCGGCTGCGGCATCGTACCGTTCAGATACCGGGACAAAAATTACGTCAACGCCTTGCAATGGGCCATTGGCCTGGAGCTCTTTCTCCTCGTCAACGATCCGTGGCGCATATTCCTCACCACCGACCATCCCAACGGCGCGCCGTTCACCAGCTATCCCCACCTCATCCGTCTGCTGATGGACCGAAGCTTCAGGAACGACATGCTGGCAACGATCAACAGCCAGGCCGCGGCCGCCAGCATCCTCGGCAGCCTGGACCGCGAATACACGCTGTACGAAATCGCCATCATGACCCGTGCCGCTCCGGCCCGCAGCCTGGGCCTGAAGAACCGGGGGCACCTCGGGGCGGGAGCCTGCGCCGACATCACCGTCTATAATGATCACAGGAACAGGCAAAAAATGTTCGCCGAACCGATTTACGTCTTCAAGGACGGCGAACTGGTAGCGCAAAACGGAAAAATCGTAAAGGAAGTGATCGGCGGCACGCACACGCTCCGGCCGGAATACGACAAGACCATCGAGCTGTCGCTGAAGAAATACTTTGATCGCTACCTGACGGTCAAACTCGGCAATTTCAAAGTCCAGGGCGACGAGATCGCGGACGCCGGCAGGGGCCGGATCATCGTCCAGCCCTGCCAGTAAACCGGGCCATGAAAATCAACGGCGTTACCATCGACAACACCTTTGCCGAGGCCTTCCCGATGAAGGCCACGCGGATCATCATTACCGCCATGACGCTCAAATGGGCGTACCGGGCCGCCAATTCCATCAGGGGCTTCGCCTCGTCGGTCATCGCCTGCGGCTGCGAGGCGGATATCGAGTGCGAGCTGGATCCTTCCAGGACGCCTGACGGCAGGCCGGGCATCTCCGTCATGCTGTTCGCCATGTCCACCCGGGACCTGGAAAGAGAGGTCCCCATGCGCGTCGGGCAGTCGGTCATGACCACGGCAACCACCGCCTGCTATGCCGGCATCCACGGCAGCGAAAGGATCTCGCTCGGGAAAAACCTGCGGTACTTTGGCGACGGCCACCAGATATCCAAAACCATCAACGGCAGGCGGTTCTGGCGGATACCCGTTATGCACGGCGAATTTGTCTGTGAAGAAACCACCGGCGTCACCCGGGCCATCGGCGGCGGCAATTTCCTGGTCCTGGCCAAGACCGCCCGTCACGCCCTGACCGCTTGCGAGAAGGCGGTCGAGGAAATACAGAAGGTCCCGGATGTCATCACCGCCTTCCCCGGCGGCATTGTCGGTTCGGGGTCCAAGGTGGGCTCCAAATACAAGTTTCTGACGGCCTCGACGAATGAAGCCTTCTGTCCGACGCTCAAGGGCCAGGTCAAATCGGAGCTTACCGACGAGATTGGATCGGTCCTGGAAATCGTGATCGACGGGTTGAATGAAGCCGTGATCATGGAGGCCATGCGCGCGGGTATCCTGGCCGCGTGCTCATACGGCCCCGGTAAGGGCATCTACCGCATCAGCGCCGGCAATTTCGGCGGCAACCTGGGCAAATACCATTTCCATCTGCAGGACATCCTCAAATGAGCACCCTGGTGTTCACCCTCAAGAACCCGCCGGAATTCACCCTGGACGTCTCGCCCCTGACACCCGACAGGCTCGGTGGCCTGTCCAGTGCGCAGATAAGAAAGCTGCGTTTGAGGTACGGCAAGCAGGAAATACCGGTCGACAGGTTATTCTCGATCGCGGGCGCCAATCCCGAAAAAATACGGATCAACGGCAGCTGCGACAAACTGACCGGCATCGGCCACGGCATGAAATCCGGCACCATTGAAGTGCACGGCCATGCCGGGGATTTTGTCGGCCAGTACATGCGGGGCGGGCACATCAGCATCCGTGGCGATGCCGGGGCCTGGACCGGGAGCAGCATGTCAAATGGCCGCATCGACATCTACGGTGACGCGGGGGATTACCTCGGTGCCGGGCTGCCGGGGGACATCCATGGCATGTCCGACGGCCTGATTTTCGTCTCGGGGAACGCCGGTGATCGGGTGGGAGACCGCATGCGCCGGGGTATCATCGTCATCCAGGGCAACGCCGGCAATTACTGCGGAAGCCGGATGGCGGCCGGCACGATTATCGTGCTGAACAGGGCCGGAAAACATTCCGGTTACGGCATGAAGCGGGGAACCATTATCCTCGCAAAAAAACCAAGACATATCATTCCCACATTCCGGAGCTGCGGCAACCTGAAAATGCAATTCCTGCGCCTGTTGTTCAAGCAGTTGAGCGAAATGGGAAGCCAGTTCGAGATCTTCAGAAAATACGGGCCGGAAGCGCACCGATTCTCCGGTGACCTGGCGAGCAACGGCAAGGGTGAAATCCTGATCCTGCAAACGATCAGGACCGGTGTCTGAACCGGGATGAAGCGCACACGCGGTAAACGGGGTCGTGTCCAGGGCCGCACCACGCCCCATAAAGCCCTCGCCGAAATCCGGGGACTGCTGGGGGACGAATCCCGCACGCGCGACCTGCTCATCGAACACCTGCACAAGATCCAGGACCGCTACCATCACATCTCCAACCGCCATATCCTGGCCCTGGCCATGGAGATGAACCTGCCCATGACGGAAATCTACGAAACCGCCACGTTCTACCATCATTTTGACGTGATCCGTGAAGGCGAGACGCCACCCCCGCCGTTGACCGTGCGGGTCTGCGATTCTCTCGCCTGCGAGATGTTCGGCGCAAGACAACTGATCGATCGGCTGCGGACGAAAGCCACCCCCGGTGTGCGCATACGGCCCGCCCCCTGCGTCGGTCGCTGTGAGGGTGCGCCGGTGGCCGTTGTCGGCAGGAATCCAGTCGAGCACGCCGATGAAGACAAGGTCATGACCACGATTGCGAACGGGGAAACCGAGGCCGCCCTCCCGGACGCCGTCCGTTACGGGGAATACCGGAAAAACGGCGGATACCGCTGTCTCCTGGACTGCCTTGACGGCAGGCGCGACCGTGCGGACGTGATCCAGCTGCTCGAGGATTCAAACCTCCGCGGCCTCGGAGGCGCCGGATTCCCGGCGGGCAAAAAGTGGCGCATCCTGCGGGAACAGCCCAAGCCCCGCCTGATCGCCATCAATATCGACGAGGGAGAACCGGGGACATTCAAGGATCGCTATTTTCTCGAACGCGATCCCCACCGCTTCCTGGAAGGCACCCTCATCGCCCATTGGGCCATCGAGGCGGAAGCGATCTATATCTATCTCCGGGATGAATATGCCGGATGCCGCAAGCTGCTGGAGCAGGAACTGGCGGCGCTGGCACAGGACCCGCCGTGTGCGTTGCCTCCCATCATCCTAAGGCGCGGGGCCGGTGCGTACATCTGTGGCGAGGAGTCCGCCATGATCGAGTCCATCGAAGGCAAGCGCGGCATGCCGCGCCTGCGCCCCCCCTATGTCGCCCAGGTCGGGCTGTTCGGCCGTCCCACGCTCGAACAGAATATGGAAACCATGCACTGGGTGCGTGATATCATTGAAAAAGGCCCGGCCTGGTTTGCCGCACAGGGCCGCCATGGCCGCAAGGGCATGCGTTCCTTCTCCGTCAGCGGCCGGGTCCGGACGCCCGGCGTGCATATCGCGCCGGCGGGCATTACCATGCGCGAACTGATCGATGAATACTGCGGCGGGATGCTGCCGGGACACACGTTTTACGGGTATTTCCCCGGCGGGGCGTCGGGAGGCATCCTGCCCGCCTCCCATGGTGATATCCCGCTCGATTTTGACACGCTGCAGCCCTATGGCTGTTTTATCGGCTCGGCAGCAATCGTCGTGTTGTCGGACAAGGACAGTGCGAGGGCCATGGCCCTGAATGCCATGCGTTTTTTTGAGGACGAATCCTGCGGTAAATGTACGCCCTGCCGGGTAGGCACAGCCAAGGCGGTGCATCTGATGGAACAGGACTACTGGGATCTGCCCCTGCTCGAGGAGCTGGCGAGGGCAATGGAAGACGCCTCCATCTGTGGCCTCGGGCAGGCCGCGCCGAACCCCCTGCGCTGCGCCATAAAATATTTTCCCGAGGAATTCGAATAATGATGGCAGCAAATCCGGAATACCTGAACGAATCCGTCGTCAACTTCACCCTGAACGGCAAACCCGTCCAGGCCTTCGGCGACGAAACCATCCTGCAGGCGGCCAAACGGTGCGGCATCGCCATTCCGCATTTATGTTATCTGGAAGGCTATCGCCCGGACGGCAACTGCCGCGCCTGCATGGTCGAGATCAAGGGCGAACGGGCGCTGGCCCCCTCCTGCTGCCGCCGGCCGACTGCGGACATGGAGGTCAGCAGCGACAATGAACGCGCAGTCCACTCACAAAAGATCGTCATCGAGTTGCTCCTCTCTGACATGCCCCAGCAGGGTAAATCACCCTACAAGCTCAACTCCGAGCTGGACCAGTGGGCAGACAGACTCGGTATCTATCAGCCGCGCTTTCACCAGCGCGAGCAACCGCGGCCCGATCTGTCACATCCAGCCATTACCGTCAACCTCGATGCGTGCATCCAGTGCACGCGCTGCGTCCGGGCCTGCCGGGAGGAACAGGTCAACGATGTCATCGGTTATGCCTACCGGGGGAAACATTCAGAAATCGTGTTCGACATGGGCGAGCCCATGGGCGAAAGCACGTGCGTGGCCTGCGGTGAGTGCGTGCAGGCCTGCCCGACCGGCGCCCTGATGCCTGCGAGGAATGTCGGCCTGATCGAACCGGACGCCAGGATAAATTCCGTGTGTCCGTATTGCGGCGTCGGCTGCCTGTTGACCTACAGCGTCAAAAATAATTACATCCTGTACATCGACGGGCGGGACGGGCCGTCCAATCGCAGCCGCCTCTGTGTCAAGGGCCGTTACGGGTTTGACTATGTCCACCACCCGGACCGCCTGACCCGGCCCATGATCCGCAAGCAGGGCATGGAAAAAACCACGCAACTGATCGACCCGCACGAGATGCACAAGTTTTTCCGGGAGGCAACGTGGGACGAGGCGCTGGATTTCGCCGCCCGCGGCTTCCTGGAGATACGGGACACCCGCGGTCCCGGGGCGCTCGCCGGTTTTGGCTGCGCCAAGGGCAGCAACGAGGAGGCCTACTTGTTCCAGAAACTCGTGAGGACCGGTTTCGGCACCAACAACGTCGATCACTGCACGCGGCTCTGCCATGCCTCGTCGGTCGCCGCCCTCCTGGAAACGATCGGGTCGGGGGCGGTATCCAACCAGGTCGCCGACGGCACTGAAGCCGAGGTGATCATCGTGATCGGCGCCCGCCCGAATGACAACCACCCCGTGGCGGCCACCTTCATGAAAAACGCGGCGGAACGGGGCAGCAAGCTGGTCGTGATAGAGCCCTACCTCTCCGAGCTCTCACTGCACGCCTCCCATTTCCTGCAGTTGCGGCCCGGCACGGACGTGCTGCTCCTGAACGGCATGATGCACACCATCATCGAGGAAAACCTGCATAACAAGGCGTTCATCGAAAAACATACCGACGGGTTCGAGGCGATTGTCGAAAACGTAAAAGACTTTTCCCCGGAAAAGGTGGCGCCGGTCTGCGGCGTGCCTGCTGAATCAATAAAGGAGGTGGCCCGGCTCTACGCCACGGCCAGGACCGCGATCATCTTCTGGGGCATGGGGATCTCGCAGCATATCCATGGAACAGACAACGCCCGCTGCCTGATATCGCTGGCCCTGATGACCGGGCAGATTGGCCGCCCCGGCACCGGCCTGCATCCGCTGCGCGGCCAGAACAATGTCCAGGGCGCCTCTGACGTGGGGCTCATCCCCATGGTCTATCCCGATTACCAGCCGGTGGTGGATCCGGAAGTACGGGCAAAATTTGAAAAATTGTGGGGCGCCAGGCTGGATCCGCATATTGGCAAGACCGTCGTCGAGATCATGCACGCCATCCACGACAGCGATCTCCTCGGCCTTTATATCATGGGTGAAAACCCGGCGATGTCGGACCCCAACCTGAACCATGCCCGCGAATCGCTGGCCATGCTCGAACACCTCGTAGTCCAGGATATCTTCTTCACCGAGACCTGCAGCTACGCCGATGTCATCCTTCCGGCCTCGGCCTTCCCCGAAAAAACCGGCACCTTCACCAACACCGACCGGCGGGTGCAACTGGGCCGGCAGGCGATCAATCCACCCGGCGACGCGCGGCAGGACCTGTGGATCATCCAGGAAATCGCCCGCCGCCTGGGTCTTGACTGGAATTACAACAGTCCCCAGGACGTCTTCGAGGAGATTCGCCTCGCAGTGCCCAGCATGGCCGGCATGACCTGGCAGCGGCTCGAGGCCGAGGATTCCCTGACTTATCCCCTGACGCGGGAAGGCGATCCGGGAGAGCCCGTGATTTTCAAGGACGGCATATTCCCGACGGATGACGGGCGGGGGCGGTTTGTCCCGGCGGATTACATCGAGGCGGCCGAACTGCCGGACCCGAAATATCCCTTCGTGTTCATCACCGGCCGGCAACTGGAACACTGGCACACCGGTACAATGACGCGGCACTCACGCGTGCTCGACGCCATCGAGCCGGGGCCGTGCATCATGATCAATCCGGCCGATCTCAAAAAATTCGGCCTGAAGTCAGGAGATACACTGGTGGTGGAATCGAGGCGCGGCAAAATATCCGCAACCACGCGCGCCGATGAATACATGCAGGAAGGCGTCGTCATGATGCCGTTCACCTTCAATGAGGCCGCCGCGAACCTGATCACGAACGAGGCGCTGGATCCCTACGGCAAAATCCCGGAATTCAAGTTCTGCGCGGTGCGCCTCAATCCCGGAAGACGCTCGGACGACATGATGCAGAGGCGAAAAAAGCCGGAACTGGCGCACTAGAACCTGTCTCAAAATCAAGGAGGCAGAGACAAGAGCAGGTGAAAACGGGCGACACCATCCCGGGGAAAGGAAGTACCAGTATCCTGTGCCAAAAACAACTTTCGAATTCCCGGGCTGCCGGTCCTAATCGCCAAAATTCGCCTCGACCAGCGTGAGGGTTTCCTCCATCAGGGGCTTGTCGGTGGATTCCTTCCCGCCCGGTACAATGGTCCTGATCTGGTACAGCATCCCCGGAATTTCTTCGGAGAATATGAATTCATAACGCTTGCCGGCGAACTGCTCGAAATCCCGGCGGTGGGGGTCTTTCACGTAGGGGGTAAATACTATCCTTTCCCCCGCATACTGCCTGCCCTTGAATTCGAAGGTAACCGGCTCAACCTGCGCGCTGTTTCTCAGCGTAATCTTGATCTGTTTCTGGAAATGCCGCCAGTGCCCGTCCGTCAAGCGGTTCATTTCATAAACATCCCCCTGCATGTAGATGCCGAGGACGGGATTGCCTGTTATATTGGTTACATTATCGGGGTTAATCTTCTGTTTCCTGCCGGCCGTAAAGAAATCCAGAACGGCGTTCCGGGTGCCGTCTTCGTTGATCCTGACGATGTCCAGGTAGACGGCGTCGGTAAAGCCCTCTTCATAGGTGCCCGACTTGATGAATTCATAATAAAGGCGCGTCGGGCGATCGATGTTTCCCAGGTGATCGCTGCGCCAGAGCAGGCTTTCCGCACGTGATAACCTGAAGTCTTTCGGGGTCTCTTCCGCCTCTCCGATGCGGCCTACGCGTGCTTCAATCTCTTCTTCACTGAGTTCCCGCTTGAAAGAATCCTCTTCTTCCGCCCCACCCACGGCGGGAATCACGGACATCAGGCCGGCCAAAAGCAGGGGGAGCGCGGAAAATCGCAGCGGTTCTGGCATGGGATAGGGTGATTACGGCTCTATCAGCGGGACGCCGTAATCAAGGAGTATCTGGCGAATTTCCTCCTTATTTTCGCTGATCAGGCGGTTAACCTTTTCCTTCCATTCCTTTTCACCGTACCGCACCGCCATGGCCATCCGGAAGGTGAACCGCAGTTCGGGATTACTCGGGTCATCCCTTAGCGGCAGCATGACGAGCTCAATGCCCTCTTTCTTCAACTGCCTGGCGTAATAGCCGGCCGTTGGACCCCAAATGATGGTCGCGTCAATATTGCCGGCAACCAGCTCATCTATCAATCTCTTCCCTGGACTGACCTTGGGATCGCCCGGCTGCCCCTGGTAAGGCACGATATTGCCGAGCAGGCCCTGGTAAAACGCCCAGAGCTGTGCAGGCCCGAAATCTGACAAGCCGAACCTGATCTCTTTTCCCTGCTCAACCAGCCTGCCGAGCATCTCGGGTTCCGTTACTTCATCGAGTCCCCGTCCCTTGACAAAGACCAGCATGTAGGTCGTGGTGTAATAAGTATCCGTGGTCGCCGCCAGTTCAAAATTCTCCGGGGCGGTGATGACCAGGTCGCACTTGTAGCCGCCTCCCTCCTCGGCCCTCAGGGTATTGCGGATAAACCCGATGCGCTGCGGAAACCATTCGTATTTGAGGTCAGCACCCAGTTTTTCGGCAAAAAGCTCGGCGATCCTGTTCTCATACCCCATCTGCTCCTGGTTCGAGAACGGCAGCATGTAGGGATCGGCGCAGACCTTGAGGACGGATGGATTGGGGAGTTCATCCGCGGATGCCGTGACCGCCGCGGCCGCCAGCAGCAGGCAAGCCGCCCGGGTGAGAACTGGAATGAATAAACTGAAATATGGCATATATCTACGTTTGTCCTTGAACCGGCTGCCCGAACACCAGGAAAGGCCTGTCAAGGCCTTCCCATGACGCGGCGGCTGCCGGCGGTTCCGCAATCCGATGGAAAGCGCTTTACTTGACCTCGACATTATTCAGCTTGCCTATCAGACGTCGGAACGGCCCTTCCAGGGTGGCGTCGGCGGTGCCCAGCGCCGCGTCCTTCATCTCCTGGCTGGCGTTGCCGACGACGACCACGCCAACCATCCCGAATCCGATATGCGGTTCGCAGACGTAACCATAAATGCCTTCCTTCTCCGGAGATGCGGTGAAGCTCCCGCCGGGAAGCTTTCCTTTCTCTCCGAATCCAGCCGCACCTTCCGGTACGATATAGCTTACGGCATTATGCGACGTCATGTTTGTCCACAGGACCTTATCGCCGGGTTGAATATAAACGATATCCGGCGCAAAGACCCGCGTCTGGGCATTGACGACAACCTCCGCTGCAAAAACCGCATTCGAGAGCAGCAATGCTGGCAAGACCAGGATCATCGAAAACACGCGTGCAAAGTTCATTGTGAAAATCTCCGTTATTTCTGTTTCAGGTTAAGAAGTTATTGCTTGTTCATCCCGCAGGCGTGCCGCCGATCAGCGATCCTTCCGGCCTGTGCTCCCTGAATAGCTTCCTGGTGCATGAGACTGCCGTTCGATCCGCAAGTTCTGGGGTCCTTCAGGGAACTTTCCGGCAAAAGATCAAATGGCTGCGCACTCTCCAGTTTATACCGATTTATCAAGAAAAATCCCCGGCACCTGTCCAAGGTGCCGGGGATAGCTTTGTGTACGCAAACCCTGTGTTTGCTTGAAGCTGTCGCCTGTTACGGCAGGCTGAACACCATCAACACGCCGCTGTTACGGGCGGAGTGCAGCAGCTTCCTGTAGCCGCCGACCGCACCCAGGGCGGCCGTGTCAGGCGCCGCCGCCAGGCCCGGGATGGCCACCACAGCGCCGGCCCATCCGCCGATACCGGACAGGACGCCGACATACTGCTTGCCCTTATGCACCCAGGTGTTGTGGTTGGCGATGATGCCGGACGGTGCCTTGAACTTCCAAAGCAGCTTGCCGGTCTTCGCATCCACTGCCTTGATGTAGGCGTCCAGGGTGCCGTAGAACACGACGTCACCGGCCGTTGCCAGCACGCCGCTCCACACCGACCACTGCTCGGGAATCGACCAGACGATCTTACCCTTGTCCGCATCCCAGGCGATCATGTTGCCCATGTTGTCCTTGGTGGCGTTGTTGTTCGGACAATCGGGGCAAACTGCACCGGCGGGATACATGGTCAGGTTGGCGTTGACATAGGCCTGGCCTGCCGTGTACTGGTTGCCACCCGCGGCATAGCTGACGGGCTCATAGGTCATGCAGACATGGTTGGTCGGCACGTAGAACAAGCCGGTCCGCGGGCTGTAGGCCGCGGGCTGCTGGTCCTTGGTGCCCAGAGCGGCCGGGCAGATGTCCTTGGAGACAACATCCTCACCGTTATAGTGGGTGCTGTACTTGTTCTGGGTCTGCGGATAGCCGGTCTTCATGTCCACATGGGTTGACCAGTTGACGGCCGGGTCATACTTCTCGGCGACCAGGAGTTCGCCCGTCTTGCGGTTCATGGTGTAGCCATAACCGTTACGGTCGAAGTGCACCAGGGCCGGGGTCATCTTGCCCTTGACGTTCATGTCGGCCAGGATCATCTCGTTGACGCCGTCAAAGTCCCACTCGTCGTGCGGGGTCATCTGGTAGGCCCAACGCGCCATGCCGGTATCGACATCGCGGGCGAACATGGTCATCGACCACTTGTTGTCACCCGGACGCGGTACGGGGTTCCAGGTGCCGGGGTTGCCGGAACCGTAGTACACCAGGTTCTCTTCCTTGTCCCAGGGCCACCAGCCCCACACGGAACCGCCGCCGATCTTCCACTGATCACTGCGCTTCTTGCAGTCATTGGGCTTGGTTGCCGGTGCCGGCCAATCCGTCTCGGCGCACCAGGTGCGCAGGGAGGAATCCTTGCCGACCGGCTTGCCTAACGAGGTGGTCTTGTCGGGATCAAACCGGATGTCCTCGTCCGGGCCCATGCTGAAGGCGCGCCAGGCCAGGCTGCCGTCCTTCGCATTGAAGGCGGCAAACCAGCAGCGCACGCCAAACTCGGCGCCGGAACATCCGGTGAAGACCTTGTCCTTGATCGGTTGCGGGGCGTTGGTGTTGGTGTCACCCGCCGCCGGACCGTAACCGATGTCACGCCCGTTTTCGGCCGTCCACTTCACTGCCCCTGTCTTTGCATCCAGCGCAACCAGCAAGGTATCCGCCTGCTGCAGATAGATCTGGCCCATGCTGTAGCCAAGACCCCGGTTCACGATGTCACAGCACATTACGGGCACGGTTTCCTGCTCGTTCTGCTGGGGCTCGAAGTACCAGGTGATCTCGAGGGTATCCAGATTGATGGCAAAGACATCATTCGGGAATGAAGAGTGGATGTACAGGTGGTCTGAACCCAGGCCGGTAGCACTGCCCGGCAGGACCAGCGGTCCACCTTCGTGGCCTTGCAGACGCCCGGTTGAAAACGTCCAGGCAGCTACCAGATTGCTGACGTTCTTGTTGTTGATCTGATCCAACTCAGAATAGCGCCAGTTCCAGTAGTTGCCGCCTGGATAGGCCCAATAGTTCGGGTTCTGGGTCAGCTTGAGAACTTCCTCGTTCGCAAAGCTTGAAACCGAAACTATCATGGCCAAAGCGGCTACTAGCCATTTGGTTAATGATAATTTACTCATGACCTCCTCCTCTATTGTTAGTTGATCATGTGTTTTGATCTCTAAAGCTACATGGAAAAACCCTCTGTTGCCTCGAGATCAAAAAGCACCAGAGAGTCAGAAACCGGTTTGAATTGAAAATTTGCGGCGGTGATGCGGCTGCCCGGAACGGTGCTTTCCGGTAAGCTGCTGCAGGATGAATTCAGAAGTGATGCAGTATTGCGATGTGGAGTGTGGTTATACATTTATTATCTGTTGTTCTGCATCTCGTCCCTTACAGGTGAATGAAACCGCCTGAGGTACAGACAGCGCGCGTCATGCTCCTGCGTTTATGGTTATTATCCGGCAATCGCATTTTTATAATAAAGATTATATCCTTAATCGTGGCGACATCAAATAATTATCGCCTTGAAAGCCGTAGGATTTTTGCGCCCTCCCTGCGAGACTACTTTAATTTGTCTCTGTAACCACTTTCCGTTAAGTCTTAGAGAATTCTAGGTAATTTAACCCCCTGCCGCAAGCATCCCTCGACGGCGTGGGTACAGATCCTGAACACGTCAATGAGATACATTAATAAGCCCATGCTTATCAGAAGGATATATGAACTTACTCATAAATAATATTAAAATCAGTCTGGACCACTCACCGATCCCGCCAGGCCACAGCACGCCG
>CAZXGW010000016.1:7938-16240 GCA_964640355.1 uncultured Enterobacteriaceae bacterium | reverse complement strand
TTCACTGCCTTTAATATTTAACAAGTGTCGCGCCCCACGTGAAGCCGCTGCCGAAGGCTTCCAGCAGCAGCATCTGGCCCCGGCGGATTCGGCCGTCGAGTATGGCCTCGTTCATGGCGAGGGGGACCGAGGCAGCGGAGGTATTGCCGTGCTGATCCACGGTCAGCACGACCCGATCCATGGACATGTCCAGTTTTCTGGCGGTCGCGGCGATGATCCGGGTATTGGCCTGGTGCGGCACCAGCCAGTCGATATCCGCGGTGGTGAGTTGATTGGCCTCCAGCGTCTCATCCACGATGCGGCCGAGCGTGGTCACGGCCACCTTGAAGACCTCGTTGCCCTGCATCTCGATAAAGGCGGTGCCTGATTTCAGCTTCGGGTAGTCCAGTGAAATTCCCGCCGGTACTTTCAGCAATTCCTGGTATTCACCGTCGGCGTGCAGATGGGAGGAAAGAATCCCAGGCTCATCGCTTGCCTGCAGGATGACCGCACCCGCCCCGTCACCGAACAGCACGCAGGTGGATCGGTCCGTCCAGTCGATTATCCTCGACAGGGTTTCTGCGCCGATCACCAGGGCGCAGCGCGCTGAACCGGTGCGTATGAATTTATCCGCAATATCGAGCGCGTAGATAAAGCCGGTGCAGACCGCCTGCACATCGAACGCCGGGCAGCCGTGTATATCCAGCCGCTCCTGCAGCAGGCAGGCGGTGCTGGGAAAGATCACGTCGGGCGTGGTGGTGGCGACTATGATCAGATCGATGTCCGCCGGCGCGATCCCGGCGGCGTCGATGGCCCTGCGCGCGGCCTGTTCGGACAGGTCACAGGTGGTTTCGTTGTCCGCCGCGATGTGCCGCTTGATGATCCCCGTTCTGGTCCTGATCCATTCATCCGTGGTATCCACCATCCTTTCAAGCTCGGCATTGGTCATGACCCGTTCAGGCAGGTAGCCGCCTGTACCGGCTATCCTCGAATAGATCAAATGGTGTTTATCCCTCTGCAAACAATTTTTCCAGTCTGGCGCTTATCCGCTGCGGCACGTTTTTTTCAACTTCAACGATCGCCTCATCTATCGCGTGGGCGAAGGACACCTTGTCGGCACTGCCGTGGCTTTTCAGTACGATGCCGCGCAGGCCCAGCAGGCTGGCACCATTATACCTGCGTGGATCGATGTTTCGCCTGATGGCTTTCAGTATCGGCATGGACACCAGCGCGGCAAGCCGTCCGTAAAACGACTGCCGGAATTCCATTCTTGCATTGTGGTTGAGAAATTCAGCCACTCCCTCGCTGGCCTTGAGCGCAACATTCCCGACAAACCCGTCGCAGACGATGACATCCACCTTGCCCGTATAGATATCGTTGCCTTCCACGAAACCTACATAATTGAGATGACTGTTGGCGAGCAGGGCTGCGGCCTGTTTTACCCGATCATTACCCTTGATTTCTTCCGCGCCGATATTGAGCAGGGCCACCGACGGATTGGAGACGTTGTTTACGGCGCTGGTGAGTTCAGTCCCCATGACTGCGAACTGGAACAGCTGTTCGGAGGTGGAATCCACGTTGGCGCCCAGGTCCAGAAGATGAGTGTTGCCGTGTATACCGGGCATGGTCGCGCAGATCGCCGGCCGGTCGATGCCGGGCAGCATTTTCAGTACGAAACGCGCCGTCGCCATCAGCGCACCGGTATTGCCGGCGCTGACGCAGGCATCGGCCACACCGTCCTTGACCAGGTTGATGGACACCCGCAGTGATGAATCTTTCTTGTTACGCAGGGTGAGGGATGGCAATTCATGCATCTCCACGACTTCGGAGGCATGGTGTATTTTCAGGCGCTCCCCGACATCCACACCGTGCTCGCGCAGCAATCTGCCGATGATGTCTTCCCTGCCGACCAGAATAAGACGGAGATCATCGTGTTTTTCCAGTGCACTGAGCGCGGCCGGAATGATTTCTACCGGTCCATGATCGCCTCCCATGGCGTCAAGGGCGAGGGTAAGTTTCACGTTGGCCTCTGGCGTATTTACGGCAGGTATGCCGGAAACCGGCGGCGATCAGCGGAAATACCGCGCGCTGTCCGGCTGACAGGGATTGCGTTGTTATTCCGGCCCGGCGGTGTCATCCCCGCCGCGGATGACCCTGCGGCCGCGATAATAGCCGTCCCGGCTGACATGATGGCGCCGGTGGGTCTCTCCCGTATTCGGCTCGATGGACAACGCCGGCCCGGCCAGCGCATCGTGGGCGCGCCGCGTGCCGCGTTTTGATGTGGACTTCTTGCTTTTCTGTACTGCCATGGCTTGCAGCCCTCCTGTTAGCAGGTTGATGCAAATCTGGTGCGCTTGCCATGACGGCGTAGCTCAGCCCTCAAAATCCTCATGTACTGCCGTGTACACTCCGGTTTTTTCGGGGACTCGAGCCTTGTCTTGGATGCACTCATCACGTTTTGCATCAACCTGTTTAGAAACGAACCTTCTGTGCCAATTCCCTCAATTTTGCAAACGGGCCTGTGTCCGCCCTTTCTTTCAGCCCGGAAAGTATATCGGTAGCGGGACAACGATCGGGGTCGTGCATGGGCGACATGGGCATCGCCAGCAATAACTCATCTTCAAGCAACTCCAGCAGGGAAACCGGTTCCTCACCTGCGAAAAGCGGTTCATAACCGGCCGGCAACAGTGCCGCCTCCGATCGTTCCCTGACGATGCCGAGAGCCACGTCATTATCAAGGGATAACTCCATGCCATCAAGACAGCGCTGGCAAACGGCATGCAGGTTTGCCCGGACAACGCCGGTAATGCAGTAAAATCCTTCCTGTTCATGGCGCCCGAATTCCAGCCGGTAGGAAACTTCACCCCCCGTGTCATGCAGCAGATCGCACAACCTGTGCATGTCACGAAGGACGCAACGGCCGGCAAGCTCTTCTCCGTTTCTGGCAAGACGCAGCGGTTCAATCGTTTGCTGAAGGTCCGGCGGCATCAGGCGGCCAAGTTTAGCCATGCGCCTGTAACCTGTCAAAATACCGCGCCTTTCACGGCCGGCCATTGACGGCCACGGCGGTTATTCGATGTAATCCTTTTCGGAGACGCCCGCCGATGGCCATGACCGCTGAACATCCTCCCGTTATCCTCGCTTCGTCCTCGCCTTACCGGAGGGAGTTGCTGGCGCGCCTGGGCATTCCCTTTCAGTGTGAATCACCCGGAATAGATGAATCGGCACAATCGGGAGAAACGGCTGAACACCTCGCGAGGCGGCTCTCCGAAAACAAGGCGCGGATCGTGGCCCGCCGTCATCCGGAGGCCATTGTCATCGGTTCGGACCAGGTGGCGACGCTGAACGGTGAAATACTCCCCAGGGCCGCCACGCGCGCGGCGGCCGAGGCGCAATTGCGCAGGCTCAGTGGCCGCCGCGTCCGGTTTCACACGGGCCTGTGCGTGGTAAACAATGCCAGCCAATCCATCCAGGTTGACTGCATTCCCTACACAGTCCGGTTCAGGCGCCTGGCCACGGAGGAGATCGGCCGCTACCTTGACAGGGAACAACCTTACCGCTGCACCGCCTGTTTCAAATCAGAGGGCCTTGGGATAAGCCTCGTTGCCGAAATGGAAGGCGGTGATGCCACCGCGCTCATCGGGTTGCCACTGCTACGGCTCAGTGAAATGCTCAGGTCGGAGGGTTTCAGCCTGCCCTGATCAGCGCAGTTCGAACTTCGCCATGGCAGCGCCAAATACCGCCTGCAGCTGTTTCTCGAACCGTTCAAGGAATGTCTGGCGGCGCGTGAAATCCACGATCTCTTCCACGCCGATTATTTCCCTGGCGACAAAACTCGCGCTGCCCAGGGAATCGACGAGTCCAAGCTCGAGGGACTGCTCCCCGGTCCACACCAGGCCTGAAAAAACTTTTTCATCTTCCTTGAGGCGCGGCCCCCTGCCCGTCTTCACAACGTCGATAAACTGGCGGTAAACGTCGTCGAGAAGCTGATTGACGTGTTCGACATCGTCCGCCTGCAGCGGTGAAAAGGGATCCAGGAAACCCTTGTTTTCACCCGCGTACATGAGCCGGCGCTCGATGCCGAGCTTGTCGATGGCATCAACGAAACCGAAACTCGACATGACCACTCCGATCGATCCGACGATGCTCGCCTTGTTGGCGTAGATTTCATCCGCGGCGGCGGCAATGTAATAGCCACCCGAGGCGGCGATATCGGTGATGACCGCGAACACGGGAATGTCCGGATGGAGCCCGCGCAGGCGCTTGATTTCGTCGCTGACATAGCCGGCCTGCACGGGGCTGCCACCGGGGCTATTTATGCGCAGGATGACACCCGCCGTATTCTTGTGTTCAAACGCCGCCCGCAGTCCGCTGACGATGTTGTCCGCACTGGCGTCGCTGCCGGCTGCAATTATCCCTTCGATATCGATCAGGGCGGTATGCTTTTCCCCGATCACTGCCCGGCCGTCCCAGTCGGGCGGTAAATAGATAAGCAGGAACACCAGCACGTAAAGCGCGAGTAGGAGTTTGAAAAAAATCCCCCAGCGGCGGCTGCGCCGTTGTTCCGCAATGGCCTCCAGCGCAATGCGGCTGACCAGGTCGTGTTCAAAACGCGATTGCGCGTTTTCTGCATGATTTGAAGGCTCCGGGTTCATTGAAAAAGATACCTCGTGATAGGACCTGTGCGCCGTTCAGCCGATGCCGGGGTTTAGCCGCGGCGCGGCCGGCGCAGCTTATTGTAACAAACACGCCGGTGGCTGTGCGCCGCGGGTGGCGGCCGGGGCAATCACGGCGACACTGATCGCCATTCGCCGGTCGCATCTGCCGCCACGCCTCATCGGGCCAGTGAGGACATATGACCGGCAATCACCGAATGGGCCGTGCAGGCTCAGCGGTACGTTTCCAGAAAACGGGCCAGGTCCTCCGGCAAGGGGGCTTTCAGCGCCAGCGGTCGGTCGCGATGGGGCGGTGTCAGGGTCAGGGAGGCGGCATGCAGGAACATGCGCCGCAGCCCTGCCCGGCGGAGCCGCCGGTTGAAATCCCGGCAGCCATACTTTGGATCGCCGGCCACGGGATGGCCCATGGCGGCGGCATGGACCCGGATCTGGTGGGTCCGGCCGGTGACGAGCTCCACGTGGAGCAGGCTGGCCTCCGCAAAGCGTCTTGCAAGAAGGAACCGCGATGTCGCCGGCTTGCCGGAGGCATCCACACTGACGAGGCGTTCTCCAGAACGCAACCCGCCCCGCCGTAACGGCAGCAATATGGTCTGTCGCGCGCGCATCAGCCTGCCGCGTACCAGGGCGGTGTAGGTTTTCATCACCCGCCCGGCCCGCAGGTCCTCATGGAGCGCGCGCAGTATTTCCGGAGATTTGGCCAGCAGCAGGCAGCCGGAAGTAGCCTTGTCCAGCCTGTGGACCAGTTCCAGGTGATCGAGGTGCGGTCGCAGGGCCCGGAGGATGTCAATGATGCCGTACGGCTGGCCTGAACCGGTATGGACGGCCAGTCCGGCGGGTTTATTAATCGCCAGCAGCGCCTCGTCCTCGTACAAAATGGCGTCGTTGAGGAGGTCCAACAGCACCGGCGGCAGGTTTACCGGCCTCTGTTCAGAACGCATGCGCAGCGGTGGTACCCGGATAATATCCCCGGCGATGAGCCGGTAATCCGGTTTGACCCGGGCGCTGTTGACCCGCACCTCGCCCTGGCGCAACATCCTGTACACCCGCGGCCTCGGAATGTCCCGCAGGAGCCCGCCCAGGAAGTTGTCGATACGCCGCCCGGCATGTTCCGGCATCACCCGCAGGTGCTGTACCCCGGTTTGTTTGCCGTCGGGAGCCCTCATCTTTCGCCATTCTGCAATTGCCGGAGTATATCAAGATTGTTATATTAGCAGCCTGATTTCAGGAATTTTTTTCCGGAAACATGCCGCCCCGAGGCGGCCTGAATCAACCGTATTCCACTGCTGTGTGGGAGCTGGTTATAACAGTGGTGTTGAAGGCGACCGGCACGCCGGTGCAGGGTCAGCCTCCCACCCCTCCGCACCAGTTGAATGCCTGGAAAGACCCTGAAAACGACTGGTTTCGCCCGCCGTGGCATAACGCGGGCTGCAGGCTGGATGCCCGGCTGAATTCAATGATCCCGGGCACCACCAAGACACGGGTTTAATAACCACTCTACCTGCGAAAGAGTGGTCAGATGCGCTCCTGCCGGGGCGGCGAAGTTCGGCCTGACGCCATTTATCCGGTGCCGGCTGCCTGGCAGTGTCGAGCGCAGACAGGATACGTCAATGAAAAGAATGCTGATTAACGCAACTCAGCCTGAAGAGTTGCGGGTGGCCCTGGTCGAGGGCCAGCGCCTGTACGACCTTGATATCGAGTCAACCACCCGGGAGCAGAAAAAATCAAATATCTATAAGGGCCGGGTGATACGCATCGAGCCCAGCCTTGAAGCGGCCTTTATCGACTATGGTGCGGAACGGCACGGATTCCTCCCCTTCAAGGAAATCGCCCGATCCCTGTTCAAGGACAAGCCCGAAGAAGGCCGCCGTCCGAACATCCGCGATGTCATAAAACAGGAGCAGGAATTCATCATCCAGGTGGAAAAGGAGGAGCGCGGCACCAAGGGGGCCGCCCTCACCACCTTCATCAGCCTCGCCGGCAGGTACCTGGTGCTGATGCCGAACAACCCCCGCGCCGGGGGTGTCTCCCGCCAGATCGAGGGCAATGACCGCAGCGAGGCCCGTGAGGCCATGAGTCAACTGGATATCCCCCATGGCATGGGGTTGATCCTGCGCACGGCAGGCGTGGGCAAATCCAGCGAAGAACTGCAGTGGGACCTCGATTACCTGCTGAGCCTGTGGGATGCCATCAAGCAGGCAGCGAAAGACCGCCCCGCCCCGTTTCTCATTTACCAGGAGAGCGAGGTCATCATCCGTGCCTTGCGGGATTATCTGCGCAAGGACATCAGTGAAATCTGGATCGACGACCGGGAGGTCTACCAGCGTGCCCAGGATTTCATGCAGCAGGTCATGCCGCAGAACCTCCACAAGCTGAAGTTATATGAGGACAGCGATCCCCTGTTCACGCGCTACCAGATCGAAAGCCAGATCGAATCCGCGTTTTCGCGGAAAGTCCGCCTCCCTTCCGGGGGCTCCCTGGTCATCGATCACACCGAGGCGCTCCTCACCATCGATATCAATTCCGCCCGCTCCACCACCGGCGGTGATATCGAGGAAACCGCGCTTCACACCAATCTTGAGGCCGCGGAGGAAATCGCGCGCCAGTTGCGGTTGCGGGACCTGGGCGGCCTCATCGTGATCGATTTCATCGACATGATGAACAGCCGGAACCAGCGCGAAGTGGAAAATGCCTTCAGGGAGCACCTGAAAGTGGACCGCGCACGGGTCCAGGTGGGCAGGATATCCCGTTTTGGACTCCTTGAAATGTCACGGCAACGGCTGCGCCCCTCGCTCGGTGAATCCAGCCATATCCCGTGCCCGCGCTGCGACGGCCAGGGCACCATTCGCAGTATCGAATCCATGGCGTTGTCCGTCCTGAGGGTACTGGAAGAAGAGGCCCTGAAAGACATGACCGCCAAGGTGATCGCCCAGCTACCGGTGGATGCCGCCACGTTTTTGCTGAATGAAAAACGCCTGGCCATCAGTGAAATCGAGCATCGCCATGACGTGGAAATCGTGCTCATCCCGATGCCGTCACTCAGCACGCCCCAGTACCATGTGCAACGGGTCCGCCTCTCGGAAGCGGGCAACAGGGAATACACCCAGGCCAGTTACGAGTTGGCGGTCAAAGGCAAGGAAACCACGCCGCCCCTCCCGCTGGAAGCCACCCGGCCGGCGACAGAGGTACCGGCGCTCAAACAAGTACTTCATTCCCGCCCTGCTCCCACCCCCACGGCGGAAAAACCGGCCAAATCCCGGGGGCTGATTTCCAGGCTGTTCGGCAGTCTCTTCGGCGTGCCCGTGGAGGAGCAGGAAAACCCGAAAACCGACAAGCCGGGTGACGTGTCGCCCCACCACCGGCCCGGTCGCGGCCGGAGCATGCGCGGCGGCAGAAACAAATCCTCCCGTGGCCCGGCAGCGGAAATCCGCCCGCACAGGGAGGCCCAGAGAGAAGAAAAGGCCGTCAGCCCTTCTCCACGGGAGGCCGGTCCGTCACGGCGCCGGGGGAGGCGTGGTAGAAGGCACTACCGTGAGAACGAGGTAAAAGCCGGCAAGCCGGCAGAGACTCCGGCAGGACCGCTTTCCCCGGCTGGCGGCGATGCCCCTGATCCGCTCATCGGCGAGGGCATCGCGCAGGAGAAACCAGCG
>CAZXGW010000016.1:0-7838 GCA_964640355.1 uncultured Enterobacteriaceae bacterium | reverse complement strand
CGGCGATGCCCCTGATCCGCTCATCGGCGAGGGCATCGCGCAGGAGAAACCAGCGGGCGATGCCGGCAGTAGCGGTGGTGGATCCGATCTTCCCCGGCCGCTGCCTGAAGTAACCGGCCGCCGGTCGCCAGACGGCCTGCCGGAGGCAGTCATTCATACCGGCACAGAGAAGCCGATGGACGCCCGCCTGCCCGCCGCCAGTCAGCCCGCCAGTGGTGCACTGATCAGGCAGGAACAGGATGCCGTGAGAGATACCGACTAGGCGGTTGTCGTCAATCTTCCCGCATAGGGGTTACTGTCAGCTTTCTCCCTTTATTGAAAGAAAGTCGCGGGAGTCCATGCTAGGAATCCGTCTTCTCCAGCACGACACTGGCACAGGCGTAGTGCATTTCGTCGGCGATGGCCAGGTGACTGGCACGGATGCCGAAGTGGGTGAAAATCTCCGAGGCCCGACCTTCACAGCATAATCCCGGTTGGCCGAGCCGGTTGTGCACGATACTGATATTTTTCAGCGTCATGCCGTTGCCGAAGCCGGTACCCAGCGCCTTCACCGCCGCTTCCTTGGCAGCAAAATGTTTGGCGAGAAACCGCGCCGGGTCGCCGGTGCAAGCGTATTCCCTGAATTCCGCGCAGCTCAGGATCCGGCTGGCGAACCGATCGCCGAACCGATCGATATTCGCCTGCATGCGCGGGATATACACCATGTCGATGCCGATGCCGTGAATCACTGGCGCGCCTCCCACAGCAGCTGCTTCATTTCCCTGACCGCCGCCGCCATGCCGGTAAACAGGGCCCGGGCGACGATGCTGTGGCCGATGTTCAGTTCCCTTACTTCCGGTATTGCCGCCACGGCCTTGACGTTGCGGTAGTTCAGCCCGTGCCCCGCGTTCACCTGCAACCCGAGCCGCACCCCGTGCCTGGCGCCGCCGATTAACCGGTCGAGTTCCCGTTCACTGTCCGCTTGTGACTTCGCATCGGCAAAATGACCCGTATGGATCTCGATCACCCCCGCGCCGGCTTCGTGCGCGGCGGTTATCTGTTCCGGCTGCGGGTCGATAAACAGCGATGTCCTGATGCCCGCTTCAGACAGCCGCCGGCAGGCCTCCCGGATGCGTTCCAGTTGCGCGATGACGTCCAGGCCTCCTTCTGTTGTCAATTCTTCCCTCCGCTCGGGCACGAGACAGCAGAATTGCGGCCTGATTTTCTCGGCAAAGGCAAGCATTTCCTCAGTTACGGCCATTTCCAGGTTCATGGGCGTGGACATGACTTCCTTCAGTTCATACACGTCCCGTTCCTGTACGTGACGCCGATCTTCGCGTAAATGCAACGTGATCGAGTCCGCGCCCGCCTGTTCCGCATCGAGTGCGGCCTGTATCGGATCGGGGTAACTTGTCAGGCGCGCCTGGCGCAGCGTGGCGACGTGGTCGATGTTTACGCCGAGATGAATGGCTTGCATGCAGAGCAGGTGGGTTGGAAGTCAGGGCCGGATGGGATTCATTCTAATCTCTTGACGGGCGAGGCAAAAGCCGGCGGTGTTACCGGTCCCGGAAAGTATCCAGGTAGGACTGATACAAGTTCCTGCTTGCCAGCGGTTTGCTGCCCAGGTGTTTATTCAGGATGTATCTCATGAGCAGTTTTGCTTCGCCGAGGCTTTCGCCCGAGTCAAAACATTCCCGGTGGATTGCCAGCAGTGCCCGGCCGGATATTTTCACGTAATCCGGCGTCGGCGGCGCATTCCGCCCGGGCCCGCGGTCGGCCTGGTAATAGTAGTCTTGATCGTCCTCGATGCTTTTTCCCGACTGCACATCATGGTCCAGTACGAGGCCGTAGCCGATGGATTTCAGCAGGCGTTTCTCGAACAGCCTGATGGCAACCTGCTCATCCGAACCGGTGTCGGCGAGGGCCTTTAAAGTTTCGTCGTAGGCCGTGTACAGATCCGCGTGGGCTTCGTGCCGGTGCAGCATGCGGGCAATCAGCTCGTTCAGGTAAAAACCGGCAATCAGTCTTTCGGCTTTCAGGGAATGGCCGGGCTGTCCGGGTTCTGCCCGGGTCAGGGTCATCAGTTCGCTTTTCCCGCTCCAGGCCAGCTGGAGTCGCAGAAATGGCTGCAATATCTCCGCGAAACCGCTGCGCGGCCGCCGGGCGCCCTTGGCAAGCAGGCCGACGCGGCCATGGTCACGCGAAAACACGTCGAGCAGAAGGCTCGTTTCCCGGTAAGGACGACGGTGCAGAATAAATGCGGGATTAAGGTCGACCCTCATGCTGAAATAACCCCGTGTGGATTCAACCGCTCATCGCAACAGCCATATTCTACGCCAGCGTGAAATGCTCCTGGTTGCCGGGAAGTCCCCGTAAGACACGCCGTGAAGCTGTCACTGCAGACTGATGACGACCCCCGTTAACTTTCCCTCCCCCTTGAGGGGGGCCGGGGTGGGGGTGAATGGGAAACGGAGTTTGAGACAGATTCTGGTGGGAAAAAGGGACAGGGGGCATTTTTACTCAGCCAAAAAGCCGCCTGTCCTGTACTCAAAGAGGTGGTACCTACCCGGGGGGCCAGGCTTAGAGACGACCGACGCCGGCAGCGATGCCGGTGTCGTGCCTGCAGGGACGGCTTCACGGCGTGTCTTCCGGAGGATCCGGCAACATGTTTGATGAAAGACAGTTGCGCGACACCGCACTAGAAATCATAGCCAAGCTGACGGATGGATTCCTTTCGTGTGGTCCACTTTTCCCTGATCTTGACCCACGTCTGCAGGTATACCCGGCTGCCGAACATCCCTTCCATGTCCCTTCTTGCTTGTTCGCCCACTTTTTTCAGGACGGCGCCGCCCCTGCCGATGACTATCGCTTTCTGACCCGCGCTCGCCACCCAGACGGTGGCGCTGATGTTCAGCATGCCGTGCCGTTCCTGGAAACGATCAATGGTCACCGAGATATTGTACGGTAATTCATCGCAGAGCCGACGAGTGAGCTTCTCGCGCAGGTATTCCGCCGCAAAGAACCGTTCATTTCTGTCCGAGATCTGGGTGGCGGGAAACAGCGGCGGACCGGGCGGCAGCAGCCGGATTATGCACTGTTCCAGCGCCTCAACGTTTTTGCCCGTCTTCGCCGAAAGGGGAATGATTTCGGCGAACGGTTCTTCACCGGAAACTTTTTTCATGAACGGCAGCAAGGCCTCCTTGCGTTTTACCCGATCGATCTTGTTGACGGCCAGCACTACGGGCGCTCCGCTGTGACGGGCCAGAGCGTTGACGTAACCGTCTACATCGGTCCAGATCAGGGCTTCAATGACCTGGATCACCGCATTCACGTCTGCCAGGGCGCTTGCCGCCTCCCTGTTCATGTAGCGGTTGAACAGCCGGCTCGGCTGCCGCTGCAGGCCTGGTGTATCGATGTAAATCGCCTGGTAATCGGCGCCGGATTTTATACCCAACAGGCGAACCCGGGTGGTTTGCGGTTTTCGTGAAGTGATGCTTAATTTTTCGCCCAGCAGGCGGTTGAGCAGGGTGGACTTGCCCACGTTCGGCCTGCCGATGATGGCCACGTATCCGCATCGATGGGCGGAATGCATCATGACCACGTCGGGAAGCGGCGGGTCATCTTTCTCCGATCGGCGACCGGCATGAGCCGACGGAGGCATGATTGAGCCCTGTTTAGGCAGGCGGCCCCGATTCCGGACTGCCTCATGTCAGGTACCCAGGAGATCCAGCACCATTTGCGCCGCTGACTGCTCCGCGCTGCGCCTGCTCCTGCCATCAGCCTTGACTTCAATATCCATGCCTGCAACCACGCACTGCACGGTGAACGTGCGGTTATGGGCCTTGCCTGCTTCGGCGACTATGTTGTACACGGGAAGTTCATGCTGGCGAGCCTGGAGGTATTCCTGCAGCCTGGTCTTCGGATCCTTGACCAGCCTGTCCGGCGATACCTCGCGCAGCAGTTCGCGATACAGGGTCATTACGATGGCACGGCAGGCCTCGAGTCCCCCATCCAGATAGACGGCGCCGATGAGGGCTTCCATGGCATTGGAGAGGATCGATTTGCGGTGCCAGCCGCCGCTTCTGAGTTCGCCACCGCCGAGTTTCAGGTAATCGCCCAGGGCCAGCTTGCGGGCCAGGCTGACCAGTGTATCGCCCTTTACCAGCGTCGCCCTGAGCCGTGTCAGTTCCCCTTCCGTAGCGGCGGGATACTGCAAATAAAGCGTCTCGGCGATAATGAAACCCAGCAGGGCGTCACCCAGGTATTCAAGGCGCTCGTTGTTGTCCTGGCCGGCGCTGCGGTGCGTTAACGCCGTGGCCAGGTATCTTTTATCGTTGAAGACGTGGCCAAGGGCTGATTCCAGCTTTTGGTAAGTATCATCCACCCTCTCCGGACCCTTTCAGCGGCACGCTCCTGTCGAATACGAGCACGAATTCAATGTCGTGAAAAAACTTGTTTCTCATTTCAAAATTCACGTTAAGCAACTTCGACCCGCCCTTTTCTTCCGGTTTTTCAATTTTGACCAGCTCCTTGATGTTTCTGTCGTTAAAAGTCAGCGAGCCGCCGACCTCGACGGTCCTGAGAAAATATTTCCGTATCTCGTCAGACGGAGCATCCGCCATTTCGGGGCGGCTTGCCACGGAGTTCATCGCTGCTATGACCTTGAATTTTTCGTTATATAAAGGAAACAATCGGAGGGTAATCAGGACAAAAAAAGCGATTATGGCCAGGATAATGCACCATCCGATAAAGGTAACGCCGCGCTGTTCAGTCATGTTCATCATGGTAGCCCCTTTTGCCTAAGTTCCTAGTTCATCATCGAGCCGATTCTGCCCCACTGTATGCCGCCGTCCCTGAAATCCCAGTTCATCCAGATCAAGAAGGCCCTGCCGATGAGGTTTTCGTCCGGGACGAACCCCCAGTAACGGCTGTCCTTGCTGTTGTCCCGGTTGTCCCCCAGTACGAAATAATGCCCCTCCGGAACCGTCCCTTCGACCTCCCGGGAATACCGGTCGATATCCACGAGAATGTCATGTTCCAGGACTCCCAGATCCTCGATCCGGTGTGAAGCACCGTTCATTATACTGCCGGGGCCGCCGGCGTCGTAGGGTCCGATGGCGGTCTGTTTCATGGGAACGCCGTTTATATACAAGGTCTTATCGTAATAGGCAACGTGATCGCCTGGCAAGCCCACGACCCGCTTGATGAACGGGACGGAGGGGTTTTCCGGGTACCTGAATACGATGATGTCGCCTCGCCGTGGCGTGCCGTTTGAAATAATCTTCCTGTTAATCACCGGCAGGCGGATACCGTAATCGTATTTGTTTACCAGGATAAAATCGCCGATCAGCAGGGTGGGCATCATCGAGGCAGAGGGTATGCGGAAAGGCTCGACGACAAACGACCTCAGAACCAGCACAAACAGGAAGATGGGAAAGAAGGATTTCGCGTAGTCGACCAGCAGGGGCGGTCCCGGCAGCTGCCTTTCCCCGTCCTGCGATCCGGCTTCGGCGGCGGCTCTTTTCTGCGCGAAAAAGAGGCTGTCCAGCAGCCAGATCATTCCGCTGAGAAAGGTCAACAGGACGAGGATGGCAGCGAAGTCGAGATTCACTGATTCCTTCCGACGTGCAATATCGCCATGAAGGCATCCTGGGGAATTTCAACCGACCCGAACTGCTTCATCCGTTTCTTCCCCGCCTTCTGTTTTTCAAGGAGTTTTCGTTTTCGCGTTACGTCACCTCCGTAGCATTTTGCCGTGACATTTTTTCGCAGAGGACGCACCGTCTGTCGCGCCAGTACCCTGGAGCCGATGGCTGCCTGGATGGCCACCTCGAACATCTGGCGCGGAATGAACTCTTTCATTTTCTCGACGAGCTCGCGGCCGCGGATCTGCGCCGTGTCACGATGTACGATGCTGGACAGCGCATCAACGCGCTCGCCGTTGATCAGGATGTCGAGCTTCACGAGATCCGCCGGCCGGTAGCCGGCAAAAGTGTAGTCAAAGGACGCGTATCCGCGGCTGGCCGATTTCAGCCGGTCAAAAAAGTCCAGTACCACCTCGTTCAGCGGCAGGTCGAAACTGAGCGACGCCTGTTTGCCGAGATACTGCAGTTTTTTCTGGATACCGCGCTTCTCTATGCACAGCGTCATGACGTTTCCGAGATAATCCGGAGGCACGAGTATGTCGGCGTGGATGACGGGTTCGCGTAATTCGCTTATTTTATCGATCGCGGGCAGCCGGGTGGGATTGTCGATATACAGAATATCACCGGACGTGGTTTTCACCTCGTAGACGACCGTGGGCGCGGTGGTAATGAGGTTCAGGCCGTATTCCCGCTCCAGGCGCTCCTGGATGATCTCCATGTGCAGCATGCCGAGAAACCCGCAGCGAAAGCCGAAACCCAGCGCCCGTGAGGTTTCCGGTTCGAAATGCAACGCGGAGTCGTTCAGCCTGAGTTTTGAAAGGGCTTCGCGGAACGCCTCGTATTCCGAGGAATCGACGGGATAAAGGCCGGAGAATACCATCGGCTTGACCGCCTGAAAGCCTTCGAGTGGCGCCGCCGCCGGGTTATCGGCCGTGGTGAGCGTGTCGCCGACCGGCGCGCCGTCAATGTTCTTGATGCCGGCGGCGACATAGCCCACGTCGCCCGTTTCGAGCATTGTTCTGGCGCTGCGCTTCGGCGTGAATATCCCCACTTCATCGACGGCGTAATCGCGCCCCGTGGACATGACCCGTATTTTCCTGCCGGCGGCAAGGGATCCGTCCACGATCCTGACCAGAGAGATCACGCCCAGGTAATTGTCAAACCAGGAATCGATGATCAGGGCCTTGAGAGGCGCCTCCGGGTGTCCGGCGGGCGGCGGGATCTCCCTGACGATCTGTTCCAGCAAATCAGCGACGCCTTCCCCCGTTTTCGCGCTGATCCTGGCGGCGTGTTGCGCCTTAATGCCGATGATCTCCTCGATATCCCGGATGACGCGATCGCTATCGGCCGAAGGCAGGTCGATTTTATTGATCACCGGCAGGACTTCGAGATTCAGATTTATCGCCGTCAGGCAGTTCGCGACGCTCTGGGCCTCCACGCCCTGCCCCGCGTCAATGACCAGCAGCGCGCCTTCACAGGCCGCCAGCGATCGGGACACCTCGTAACTGAAATCCACGTGACCCGGCGTATCGATGAAGTTCAACCTGTAAGTCTTCCCGTCACGCCCATGGTAATCGAGCGTCACACTGTGCGCCTTGATGGTGATGCCGCGCTCGCGTTCCAGGTCCATCGTGTCCAGGACCTGTTCCGACATCTCCCGCTCACTGAGGGCGCCGCAAAGCTGTATGAAGCGATCGGCCAGGGTTGATTTGCCATGATCGATGTGGGCGATAATCGAGAAATTGCGAATATTTTGCATTGGCATCGTGGTATACCGGGGCCGGGCTGCAGGCAGGCGAACCCTCGAGAACAGGCAGCGGGCGATTCTAGCTTATCCCCCGAGCCATTAACAACTTTTGGCGGGGCTTGATTTCAGGGTGGCACGGATAATGTGAACAAGGTCAGATCTGATGTGGTGTATCTTTAATTCACGCTGCCGGGTAACCCTCCGGAAGACACGCCGTGAACACATCCCTGTAGGCTCGGGTGCCGCTGTCCCTGCGGCACACGGTCTTCCGGAGGATTGCCCGGCAGCCGGGAAATATAATCTGGGAGGCAGGATACCCGGGACATCTTGCTTTTTTATGTAAAACGCGGGTGTCCCTTTATTCCACTCGTCAGAACATCCCCTTATTCATTGCCACCCCCTTGTTTTGAGTCGCGGGCGTTATTTGTCGGTGAGTTTCAGGGCGAGAAATATCGGACCGCCGCGGC
>CAZXGW010000015.1:0-16464 GCA_964640355.1 uncultured Enterobacteriaceae bacterium | reverse complement strand
CAGATTAAAGGGCTCTGACCCCTTTAATCTTGGCGACTTCAAAAATTCGGCAGCTCCATCTCCCTGAACAACACGTCCAGTTCGTCCTTGGAGTTCGTCCGGATCGCCTGCTCCACGACCGCGCGCGTCAGGTGTGGCGCGAACAGTTCAATGAAATCGTACATGTAACTGCGCAGGTAAGTGCCCCGCCGGAAACCGATCTTCGTGGTACTGGGTTCAAACAGGTGGCCGGCATCAAGTGCCAGGAGGTCGGAATCCAGGTCCCGGTTATAGGCCATGGTGGCGACGATCCCCACCCCCAGGCCGAGCTGGACGTAGGTCTTGATGACATCGGCATCGGTTGCCGTAAACACGACCCGGGGGACAAGCCCGGCGGCGTTGAAGGCCTGGTCGAGCTGCGAACGGCCGGTAAAACCGAACACATAGGTGACGATGGGATAGTCCGCGATCGCCTTGAGCGTCAGCGGTTTCAGTGCCGCGAGGGGATGATCATGGCGGACGATGACACTGCGGTTCCAGCGGTAGCAGGGCATCATGACGAGATTGTCGAATAATTCCAGCGCCTCCGTGGCGATGGCAAAGTCCACCGTACCCTTCGAGGCCAGTTCCGAGATCTGCATGGGCGTGCCCTGGTGCATGTGCAGGGCAACGTGAGGGTAGCGCCGGATAAACTGCTGAATGATGGACGGCAGAACGTACCGCGCCTGGGTGTGGGTGGTGGCGATGGAGAGCGTGCCGCGGTCCTTGGCGCTGTACTCCTGGGCGATCTGCCGGACATTCTCGACCTTGCCGAGGATCTGGCCGGCGATCTCGATAATGGCCTGTCCGGCAGGGGTAATCTCGGTCAGGTGCTTGCCGCTGCGGTGAAAGATCTGGATCCCCAGTTCGTCCTCCAGCATCCGTATCTGCTTGCTGATGCCGGGTTGCGAGGTAAACAGGCTCTCCGCGGTCGCGGACACGTTGAGGTCATGCCTGGCCACCTCCCAAATGTACCGGAGCTGCTGGAGTTTCATGGAATAACTTTTTTATTCGATATACATATAAAAATATGCACAATAATTACTTTTCAGTATAGATAGTCGCCGCTACATTACAAGGTCCTTTCCACCCTGTCTCCGGACTGCACGAACACCCTGATATGGACATTGCCTATACCATTGCCGGTTTCCTGGTCGGGTTCATCGTCGGGCTGACCGGCGTCGGCGGCGGTTCCCTGATGACGCCGATCCTCGTCCTGTTTTTTCACATCACCCCGGTGATCGCCGTGGGTACCGACCTGCTTTACGCCGCCGTCACCAAATGCGGGGGGATCTTCGTGCATCACAAGCGCGGCAATATCGAATGGCGTATTGTCGGCCTGCTGTGTCTGGGCAGCATCCCGGCAACGCTGCTGTCGGTGCAGGTCCTCAAGCAGCTCGACCGGGCGGGCGTGGACTACAACCACCTGATCACGACCAGTCTCAGCATTGCGCTGATCCTGACGTCCCTGGTCCTGCTGTTCAAGACAAGGCTGCAGCGCCTCAGCCAGGATGAACGGCTTGCCGCCGTCCGGGCCTTGCACCACCGCCTGCGCAACCCGATGACGGTCGTGGCTGGGTTGTGCATCGGCGTCCTGGTGACGTTTTCATCCGTAGGCGCCGGTGCGCTCGGCGCCGCCGTGCTCTTCTTCCTCTATCCGCGCATCCGCGCCATTTCCATCGTGGGGACTGATCTTGCCCATGCCGTGCCGATCACCGCCATCGCCGGTCTCGGGCATTTGCACCTCGGTACGGTGGATATCCTGTTGCTGGCCAGCCTGCTCATCGGCTCGCTGCCCGGTATCTACCTGGGCAGCCACCTGGGTTCTCACTTGCCGGAGAAAGTGATTCGCCCGGTGCTGGCCAGCATGCTGCTCATGATTGGCCTGCGTTTCGCCTTTTAGGCCGGTGCCGGCACGGTTTCCAGTCAAACAAAAACCCCGCGTGATGCCTTTCATCAGGCGGGGTTTTGGTTTGAGCGGACCAGCCGCTGTCAGCAGTGGCCGGAGGTCAATCAGGCATGGGCCCGCCGGTAATTCTCGATCATGTGGGCCATTTTATCCTTCAGCATCAGTTTTTCCTTTTTCATGTTTTCGAGGGAAAAATCGTCGACTGGCAGTGTGCCCATATTGGCTTCTTTCACTCTCTGCTTGAGTTCACAGTGTTTCTCATAAAGACGTTTGAAATCCATATTCTCCAACAGCAAAGAGTCAACTATATCCTGATCATGTTCAAACATAGGCCCCCCTAATGTTTAACAAAAAATGATGGTTCAGGAAAATGCTGGTAAGCGGGATGCATACACTTCGCTGGCGAGGTGTATGCAAGGAAATGGAAGCAGGATAATCGGGGATCTTCATCATCCTGGTTATAACTTAGCCCACAATTGCGGCCACGGCAAGCTACCAGATACCCCGGCGATTATTAGGCACTTTAAAAATTATCATTGATAATCAACAAGTTGCATAGGAGCCCCTGGTTTCACCCGATTACCCCTCACACCGCGGGCAGGCGGACCGCCGGAATGGGCAGGGCAGGTTCGGCCATACCGTGAAAGCCGCCTGCATAGGGACCGGGAACACCGGCCATGCGGGGACACTCTGAATCGATGTGCGTGACGTGAAATAAACAACATGATCCATTTTACCCTTGCAGCCAAGGCCCCATGTCGCCTCCCGATCGCCGCGGGGCTGATGGCGGCGGCCTGCTTCCTGGTGCCGGCCGGCCCCTGCGCGGCTGACGGGTCACCGCAACCTTTGTCCCTGGAACAACCGGCCGCCGGTGTCTATGTGCACCGGGGCACTCATGCGCGTTTCGGGGAACCCGGTGATGACGATATTGCCAACATCGGCTTCATCGTGGGCGGAAAATGCGTGGCCGTCGTCGATACCGGCGGTTCACTCAGGATCGGCCACGCCCTGCGCGCAGCCTTGCGGAACGTTACCGACAAACCGGTGTGCTACGTAATCAATACCCATGTTCATTTTGACCACCTCCTGGGAAACCTGGCATTCGCCGGGGATGAACCGGAGTTTGTCGGCCATCATGACCTGCCTGCGGCCATCGATGCCAGCCGCGAATTTTTCCTCGAGGAATTCGCCGAAAAACTGGGGCCGGAACCCACGGAAAATTCGATCATCGGACCGACGATGGCCGTAGCACAGAGCCTGCAAATCGACCTCGGTGACCGCGTACTGCAGCTCGTCCCGTGGCCCACAGCCCACAGCCACAGCGATCTTACGGTGCTGGATCTGAAGACCGGCACCCTGTGGACCGGCGATCTCCTGTTCCGGGAACGCCTGCCGGCGCTGGACGGCAGCGTGAAAGGCTGGCTCGCGGTCATGAGTGAAATGAAAGGCATAGACGCAAGTGTCGTGATACCGGGACATGGATCGCCCGGAACCAGCCTGCCGGAAGCCATGTCGGCGCAGGAAGAGTATCTGACCATGCTGCTCAACGAGACGCGCAAAGCCATCGCGGAAGGCCAGTTCATGGAGGAAGCCATCGAGACCGTCGGCAGGGGGCGATACGAGCAGTGGTTATTGCACGATCAGCACCACCGTACCAATGTGTCCAGGGCCTTTGTTGAACTGGAGTGGGAATAAGATGTAATTAAAGGGGTCAGACCCCTTTAATCACTTTAATCCTCGATTCTTTTTTTCAGGTCGGGAATCGACGAGGGATCGCCCGCCTTCATGTAACGCTTTTCATGGTCCAGCGCCGTCACGTTTTCGTAAACACCCTCGTCACGCTTGACCAGCTTGGTGAACCCCTTCTCCTTCAGCTTCGAATTACTGATCGGGACCGTGATGTTTGGCGGCGATATGATTTTCCGGACGGGGGCCAGGGGGTCGGTGTCCCCCAGGGGAATCTGGGCGACAAAACACACCTCGCCCCAGGTCTTCAGGGAGGCCTTCGCCGTGTGGGACACCTCGACGGTACGGCCATTGGCCTCGCAATAATAATCGTACGTCGGCACGGTCCGCTTCCTCACGGTGATTCAGGATTGTTCCAGGTCAAATTATAACAGAACCACGCCGGCCCGATCCCGGCGCTCCCGTTCTGCTGCAGGACAGGTATTCCGGAAAAATCAGGCAAATCTTAACAGCGGGTTATACTGCAGTCCGAGATTGATTATGCGCTGCAGGAGGGACTCGTAGTTCAGGCCGGCGGCTTCGGCGGCGCTGGCCAATTCCGCCCCGTAACTGACGTCCGGATTGGCATTGGCCTCCAGGACATAAATCTGTCCCTGTTCCGTGAGGCGCAGATCGATGCGGGCATAGCCCGTCAGGCTGAGGATCCGGTAGATGCGCTTACCCAGACGAAACAGCCTGTTCTGAAGATCCAGGGCCAGATCGTCGGCGACGAGGGTGTCAATCTGGTATTTCTTCTGGTACTCCCAGTTCCATTTGACCCTGGAGGTGGCAATCCTGGGTATGGCGTCGGGCATGCTGCCGAATTTCAACTCCATGACCGGCAGGGTCTTGAGTCGGGTATTCCCGAGAATGGATACGTACAGCTCCCGTCCCTCGATGTATTCTTCCGCAATGACGGGGGTTCCGAGCTCTTCATGCAGGTAAGCCACCCGCTCCCTGAATTTCTCCGCGTTGTTGACTATGGAAGCCTGCGCGATGCCGTAGGAACCTTCCTCGACGAGCGATTTTACAAACAGCGGAAATTTCAGCTTCGCCGGCACGCCGGGATTCCGGCCGAGCGGCAGCACGGCAAATCCCGGCACGTTAATCCGGTGGAAGAAAAGCAGCTTCTTGCTCAGCGCCTTGTCATGGGCGAGCATCAGCCCGCGCGGATTGCAGCCGGTATACGGTTGCCGCATGAGCTCGAGATAACTGGCCACGTGGTAGTCAAACAGCGAATGCCCGTGGAATTCCTCCAGCAGGTTGAACGTGATATGCGGTTTCCATTCGAGGAGGGCCTTGCGAATAACACCAAGATCATCATGCACCCCGAGCGGCCTTACCTCGTGGCCCATGTCCTTGAGGGTGGCCACCACGTCATATTCAGTCTTCCACTTCACAATTTCCCTGTCGGAATAGCCCTCCAGCGATTCCGGCGGCACGAGATCCTCGTGCATCAGGACGAGTGTGCGCAGCTTCTTCATACCGAAATCCTCTGGCGGAACTTGTGCAGGTAATTCAGCGTCAGGACCGTAACGAAGATCGCGACATCGATCTTGACTTCCTCGTCGGGTCGCTGGATATGAAGCTTCATCTCCCGGCAGCGGACTATCATGTCCTGGAGTATCTGGGCGATGACGTAGGAGGATTCGCCGATTCCCCGCCCGCATATCTGCGATATCTCCGGGCGTATCTTGCGCAGGAAAGCGGCGGCGGAGCGGCGCCGGTTGCCGGGCTCGGCGAAGTCGGGGAAAAGCCTTTTCAAATCGCTGTCATAGACTTCCGGTATATCTATCCCGTAGTTTTCACGTTTCTCCGCATAATGCTGCCGCAGTGTCTTCCTGTTCTCCGACAGCGGCTCAACGCGTTCGCGCGAATTCACCCTGGGCTTTTTACCGGCAATGGATCGCATGAGTTCATCCACGTATTCGAGCTTTCGCAGGACAGGCCAGCCCGCGTACTCCCGGCGCCACCGGGCGCGCGGCCGCAGCCACACCGCGAAGGTCTCGGCAAAATCCTCCGCCGGGTGGCACTGCGCATACCACCAGTCCAGGTGCAGGACGTGATTCTTGCTTTTTGGATTCGGCGTATAGGCGGAAGGATAAGTCCTGGAATAACGGCCGAAAACACGCTTCCACTGCCGGCGCCGGTGCAGTCCGAAAGCGGTATCTATCGCGTGCCCCGTCTCATGCCTGAGCAGCTGCATGCACCAGCGCGTCGTCCCGCCTTCCACTTCAAACATCTGCCGGAGTTCGAGCTTCGCAAGGCGCGGGTGGGCGAGATAAAACGGTATCGCGACACCGGGTACGCCGTCAGGGGAAAACCATTCTTCGGACAGCCAGCAATGGGGCTGAAAACGGATGCGGCGTCTTCCCAGTTCCTGGTAGAGCTGTTGAATACGGGCCTCGAGCGGCGTCCCCGTTATCCTGAGCCTCAAGTCGCAGAACCTGAGATCGAGCAGCTTGCCATCATCCCACGATGACCACCTGAAAATTCGCCTGTTCGCCTGTGGCATCAGGCGGACATTTTATCAGATAATCGCGATCGCAGATTCAGCCGCTCTTGTCACCGTGGCAGATCTTCATGATGCTTTCGCGAATTTATCCGGGATAAAATTACGCCGTGGACGCCCTCGAGATTCACATGTTTCCCTGCCTCGCGGACAATTACGGTTTTCTCATCCATGATCGCCGTGCAGACCTGACGGCCGCCATCGATACGCCCGACGTGACCGCCATCGAAAAGGCGCTCGCCGCGAAACAGTGGACATTGACGCATATACTCAACACCCATCACCACTGGGATCATGCCGGCGGCAACCTCGAGCTGAAAAAAAGAACCGGCTGCCTCATCGTGGGCCCGCGCGCCGATGCCTCCAGAATACCGGGCATCGACGTGCAGGTCGGGGAGGGCGATGTATTTGAATTCGGAAATCATACCGCCCGCATCTACGATACCCCGGGGCATACGCGGGGCCATATCGCGTATCTTTTCGCCACAGACGGGGTCGCCTTTGTCGGCGATACCCTTTTCGCGATGGGATGCGGGCGCCTGTTCGAGGGCACGCCGGAACAGATGTGGACTTCGCTGCAGAAATTCATGCAGTGGCCGGATGACACCCGCATCTACTGCGCACACGAGTACACGCAGAAAAATGCCAGGTTTGCGCTCACCGTCGAACCCCATAACCGCGATCTCATCCGGCGGGCGGCCGAGGTGGATGCCCTGAGGGCAAAGGGGATGCCCACAATCCCCACCCGCCTCGATATCGAGAAAAAAACCAACCCGTTCCTCAGGCCGGGCAGCCCCGATCTCCGCCGGACCCTCAACATGACGGATGCCGGAGACGTGGAAGTATTTGCGAAAACGCGCGAACTCAAGGACAGGTTCTGAACCCCGGCATGAAGAAACGCAGGGGAAAGCGGAGCCTCTCGGAACGCCTGGTCAGGCGGTTTTTCTACAAGTACTACGCGCGCAACCTGCTGTACGAGCTGCAGCTTCGGGCGCGGCGTACTTCCGCGGATTATGTCGAAGCCCGCATGCAGGATGCAATTATCTTCAGTTCGCTGAGAGAGATACTCGAATTCTGCGTTGAACGCGCATCCGCGGAGGGACTCATCCTGGAATTCGGCGTGGCCGGCGGCGGCAGCATCAATATCATCGCGGAGGCCTCGGCCGGCAGGACGGTGCACGGATTCGATTCTTTCGAGGGACTGCCGCTGGATTGGGCCGGTCACGTGGAAAAAAGGGGATCGTTCAGCCAGTCAGGCCGGCCGCCAAGGGTCCGACCGAACGTCCGGCTCCATACCGGCTGGTTCAGCGAGACGATCCCGCCGTTCAAGCAGCAGCACGGGGAATCCATCGCCTTCCTGCACGTTGACTGCGATCTCTACCAGTCAACGCGCGACGTCCTCTGGCACCTTTCCGACAGGATCACCAGGGGGACGATCATCGAATTCGATGAGTACTTCAATTATCCCAACTGGCAGCAGCACGAATTCCGGGCGTGGCAGGAATTCGTGAAACAGTTCTCCGTTAAATACCGCTACCTCGCCATGACCGCCGCGGACGGGCGGGTCGCGGTTGAAGTCACGGCCGTGGGCGGGGATCGATAGCCCGGGAACCCGGCTACGCCGGCCGCCTCCGGGCCCGGTTTTGAGCGTAATCAAAATCCAGCGGCAGGACGGGCGAACCCGTTTACAGGATCGCCATCTCCGCGTTCGCGAAATTGCGGCGATAATCCGTCATGTAGGAAACCTTCCTCTCAAGGGCGTCGATGACGGCATTCGTGAAATCGATTTTCTCGAACTTCTGCGCGCTGCCCAGCCCTCCCGGACTGAATACGTTAATCTCCATCAGCTTGTCGCCGACGATATCAAGGCCCACGAGGAACATGCCGTCCTGCACAAGCTTCGGGCGCACGATCTCCGCCAGGCGGAAATGCACCTCACTGAGTTCGGCCTTCCTCAGCTTGCCCCCGGCATGGATGTTGCTGCGCAGGTCTTCGCCCTGGCGCACGCGCCGGAAGGCGGCGTATTTGCCACGGTATCTCAATGGCCTGCCGTTCATCAGGAACAGGCGCGTGTCCCCTTCCTCGGCGCCGGGCAGGTATTCCTGCGCGATAACGTAGCCATCGCGCGTAAGCGCGTCGATCATCTGGTTGATGTTTGAGCGATCGTCAACCTTCGCCATGAACACCCCAGTGCCGCCCGAGCCCTGCAGCGGTTTGAGAATGACGTTGCCGCCCATTTCTTTTATGAACGCCCTGATGTCGTCGCGGTGCTGCGAGATCAGCGTTTTCGGGCGCACCTCCTCGGGGAAAAGCTGGAAATACATCTTGTTCAGCGCCTGCAACAGGCCCTGCGGATCGTTGAGCACGATGACGCCGCGGCGCATGGCAAGCCTTCCGAATGAAATACCGGTAGTCTGCGCCCAGGCCCGGTAACCGGTCTCCGTCGAAGGGTCACTGCGCAGCATGAGGACGTCAAGTTCATCGATGACGATGCGCTCGCTGACGGCACGGTTCCCTTTAAGATCGGCGAGATACGACTCCCGGGTATGGTATTTCTTTCTGGCCGGCGTGGTACGGGCGAGCGCGTGGATGGCGCCGTCAACCCCGTAATCGAAATCCGCGGCCCCCATCAGCCAGACCTGGTGATTTCGGTTGGCGGCGTTCATGGCGAGGCGGATCGTGGTGTAACCCGCCTGCTCCGTGTTCACATCATTGACGAAAAAACCGATCCTCATTTTTTCCCTCATCGGACCGCACAATCCGTACGGTGGCTGGCGAAGGCCATGGCGTGCAGGTTGACAGCGAGGGGAGACACGCTCCTGCGGCCGCCCGCGGAAACCCGGCCTTTGCCGGCAGGCGGGTTACAAAGTCGCCATGTCAACGTTGTCAAATTGCCGATCATAATAGGCCATGTAAGCGACCTTGCGTTCGATCGAGATAATCACGGCCTCGCTGAAGTTCACTTTCTCGAATGCCTGGGCATTGCCCAGGCCGCCGGGGCTGAACACGTCAATGTCAATCAGCTTGTCCTCGACGATCTGCAGGCCGGCGAGAAACATCCCGTCCTGTACCAGACGGGGACGAACGGCCTCGGCGATGCGGAAATGCGCCTTGGTCAGCGCCGACTGGGCCGTGGCTCCGGGCGCATGGATGTTCATGTGCATTTCATCGCCGGTCCGCACCCACTGGAATGCCGCGTACTTGCCCTTGTAACGCAGCGGTTCGCCGTTCATCAAAAAAAGGCGGGTGCTGCCTTTCTCGGCGGCCGCCATGTATTCCTGGACGAGAATGTAACCGTCACGCGTCAGGGCCTCGACCATCTGGTTGAGGTTGCTGCGATTTTCAGGCGTCACCAGGAACACGGAACGCCCGCCGGAGCCCTGCAGGTGCTTGAGCACCGCCCTGCCGCCGACGTCCTTCACGAACGCCTTTACCTCGTCCCGGTTCCTCGTGATGATTGTGCGCGGCTTTATCTCTTCGGGCAGCAACTGGAGATAGGTTTTATCCAGCGCCCCGGCGAGGGCATCCGGATCATTCAGGACAATGACGCCGTGCCGCTTGGCCACCCTCCCGAACACGATCCCCGCGGTCTGGGCCCAGGTGCGGCTGCCGGTCTCGATGGCGGGGTCATTGCGCAGTATCAGCACGTCCAGGTCGCTGATGGAGATACGCTCGACGGGCGCCTTTTCGCTCTGGAGATAACCCAGGAACGAATCGGCCAGCTTGTAGCGGCGCCTGGGAACTGCGGTCGCCCAGGCGCGGATCCGCTCATCCGCATCGTAGGCAAAATCATCCGCGTCGATGTACCACACGTTGTGTCCGCGCCCGGCGGCGGCCATGGCCAGGCGCGTGGTCGTGTAAACCGCCTTCTCCGTCGCCAGCCTGTTGACGAACAACCCGATCTTCATGGCGTTACGTCATTGATCAGGTCCATGACCGATAACCCCCGGCGCACCCGGTCCAGCCGCTTCAGGCAGACGGGATCATCGAGGTAGCCGGGCCGCAGCGGCGGCGGACCCAGGATATGGCGCATCTGCAGTTCCTCGATGATGGGCAGGTGTTCAATGGCAAACTTGCCCGCGTACAGCGGCTCGATCCGGCCGCCTTCGCGCAGGTACTGCAATAACTTGATCAGCCCGCGCAGATAAACGGCGTCCTTGGTCAGTCCGCCACCGCGGAAAATGCGCGTGGTGATGCTGAAGGCGATACGCTTGGGGAATTCGTAGTCACGGGTCAAGGCGCGAAAGACCTCGATGAACGACGCCCCGTCGATCATTTTCCGCACGGCGATGACCCGCGCGCCGAGCAGGCGCATGCGCGGCCGGCTCAGGCCGCCGACCAGGTACTCCGCCAGGACGGCGAGACCTTCCTGCAGTTCATCGTAGCCCGGCAGCCCCACGGAGAGCTGCCTGAACGGCTGTGCCCTGCCGTTCAGGTAGGTAATCACGTGGGTACCGAGTTCGTGCGCGAGCAGCGCCGCGATGCGCGAAACCGGTACGCGGGTATCGACCCCGATCAGGAGGTTGCCGCGCGAGACCATCAGGCCCACGACATCATCCCGTATTTCCACCGTGCAATTGATGCCCGGATGCGTCCGGCGCAGGTAGTCGAGCTGCTCTTTCGCGTGTACCGCGAAGCCCGCGGCGTTGATCGCCCCCGCCGGTGTCGCCTCCCGGCTGCGCCCCGGCAGGCGCTCGAGGACGGCTTCGGCGGTCCGCAGCAACTCGCCATCCACCGGACCGAAGGCCTGGAGGCTGCCGTAAAGGAAATTCGCCTTGCCCCGCTCCAGGAGCATCGTGATCCTGCGATCGATTTCGAGCTGTTGCCGAAGGAACAGGTGGGCCAGGGTAGGATCTTCGATCTCTTCGACCGGAACCTTGAAGAGCCTGCGCTTGAGGATGACCGGATCAAAGGACAGGCGCCGGTACACGAATTCCGGCACCCGGCCATACCGTGATCGCCTGAATGCCGACCATGCCGCGGTAATATTTATCGGCGTGGCGTCCAGCAGGAAATCAAAGGCGCCGCTGACCTCGGCAAGCCTCCTGTCCACCTGCCACACAATTTTTTTCATGGCCCGCGGGCCGAGGGCCTGGAAATGCGGAGGCCTGTGGTAGGTATGGTTGTGGACAAAATCGAAAAACCCGCGCTGGAAAGCGCGCGTGATGTGCCGCCGCATGCCCCGCAGCACGATCGGGAAGGTGGCGCCATCGCCCTGCTCGCGGTGGACCGGACGGACGGCAATGCCCATGAGGTGGCAGTCAATCCCGGCCGTGGCGGACGGGCGCAGGAGGGCCGGCAACTCCGGCGGACCCGGCCTCTCACCGAGCGCCACCTCGACTTCGGCCTTCATGCCCTGGACACTCACCTCGCGCAGGGCCTCCTCAAATTCGGAGATCGTCGTGGCCAGCCTGGTTTTGCGGGGGGCGATGATCCTGAAAACCGGCTTGTGGGCGGGGATATTCCCGCTGATCTGTTCGTCTCCCATCGCCCAGATTTCAAGAACCAGGAACGATCCGAAGGCCTGCTGCAGGGTCTGCGCGATCCGCGTTACCAGCATCGTCACCTGCTTCTGCAACCGCCTGTTACCGGGAACGATCAGAAACGAGGCCTGACCCGTCAGCAATTGCTCCGTGCCGCGGTCTTCAATATGTACAGGTTGCCGGTACACGCACAGAAACGGCAACTGGCGTTCAATATGCAGTTGCCCGGAAACAGGGAGTGTCCGCCTGACCTGTTTCCCCGCCGCGAGGCGCTCGCAGATGGAATCGATATATTCGGGCGTAAGGCCGGCCGTGGCGGCCCGGATTCCCTTGCCTTCTGCGGCGCCCTTGCGGTTCGGGGCCGCCGCCGCTTTGCCAGACTGCAACATGTCAGACATGGACGCCCTGTTTTTCCAGTTCCTCGATTATACCAGTTGCCGCAAACTCGAGTGCCCGGCGGATGGCGTCGTGTTTTTGACGATCGAGTACTCCGGTCCATTCATCCATGAAGAATTTCTTGAATTCAACGGCAAGCACGCAGCCTGCATCGGGAAATGTGGCGTGCGTCCACTGCGGGAAGCCGCGCCCCCTGAACCTGACATTCTCGCGCACGTCCAGGTGGCGCCCCATGAAATCGAATGCCCGGAGATCGGCCAAGAAGCGATCGACGATCGGCGACCATTTTTTTCGATCCATGGTCCCCGTGCCGATATTCACCTCCGGGTTGCCCGCCGGATCCGCGGGGGGCGAGTCCGGGCCGTCGCGCCGGTGATTGTAACTGTGCAGATCGAGCACGATGAATTTGCCGTAGCGTTCCGCCCTGGACGAGAAGACCCTGAGGAGTTCGGCATAGAATGCATCGTATTCCTCCAGGGATTTGTCAACGACGGCAGCCGGCAGGGGCTCCTTCCACAGGTTCAGTCCCCAGGCATCCGCCGGCGTCCGGTAAACCGCCTGTACACGGGGACGGTTCAGGTCGACTTCGAAACGCGATCGCCGGGCGACGATTCGCGTTGGCGCCACGGCGGTCCAGTCACCGGTATGGGGATCTTCCTCCCTTAACCGTTCCGCCTCGGTCAACGCCGTCAACGCGGCGACGTCATCGCGCAGCTCATGCCCGTGGTGATTTGCCGCTGCAATGATCGGGCCGTCACCTTCAATCAGCACCCAGGGTGAGTTTTTCATGTGGCTCCGCCAGACCGGCGTTTCGTTTCCACCGTCATTGTACGGGGGCGTTGCCTGCCCGTTCAGACCGCGCGATTCGCCGGCAGCAGGAAGACGACGTCCGGACTTTGCAAGGCAACTGTTGGCGCTGCCTGGGCGATGGTGTATTGTATGCACGCCGGCTTTCCGGCTTTTGTCGGCTGCACAATAAAGACATAACCGGGCCGGTTCAACTTGCAATGGCGGCGGCGCAATTCCCTGCCACAGAAACGGGCCGTTCCGTGGCAATTATGAATAATGAACCGAAAAACCGGGCACGGTCATTTCATTTGCGCGCCGAACCTGCATCAGTATCGTAACATCAATCCGGCAATTTTACGGTTAAACGCCATTTGCCGCAGACGGCAATTGCCTGCTTGCGCGACGAAATTTCAAATCTTCCAGGCTGAATTCACCATGCCGGCACCGCTTCCGGAAATTTCAACCGCACGGGAAAACCGGCAGGGTAAACATCAACACTCCTGCAACAAATACAGGTACCCGGGGCTGGCGGCCGCCGTGTTTGCTTTTCTCCAGTTCGGTTTTTGTGCGGTTGCCGGCGCAGCGGATGCCGAAGCCATCGTGCGTGAAACTACCCGGGAAGTCCTCCAGAGATTGAACGCCGATCGTGCAAGGATTGACGCCGACCCGGAATACATACAAACGCTGGTACATCAACTCGTCGTCCCGCATTTTGATTTCGGCAAGATGGCCGAGCTCGTGCTGGGCCGCCTGTGGGGGGAAATCGGCGGCCCGAGACAGGCGTGTTTCACCACGGGGCTCAGGTACCTCCTGGTGGAACGCTACGCCGATATCCTGCTGAGCTATGACAACCAGGCAATCACCTATGATCCGCCGAGGCCTGTCGGCCAAGAGGGATACGTCGTGATACGACAGACCATAAGCCGTGAAGGGGCCAGGCCCCTGCCGGTTGATTATCCAATGCACCCCGCCGACAGCGACTGGAAGGTGGTCGACATCATCGTGGATGGCGTGAGCCTGGTCAGGAACTACCGCGGCATCATCCAGTACGAAATAGGCAAACTGGGCCTTGAAGATTTCTTCCGCCAGTTCCCGGCCTGCAGCGTACCCTAGGCCCGGAACCCGGCATTCCCTCCATTCACCCGCATGGCGCTGTCAGCGGCGGTTCCGCGGAGCGAGAACGTGCCTTTCTTCGATTTCTATAACCACCTGATCCTGCAGAACCCGCGGGCAGTGCTCGCCGTCATGGCGGCCGCCACCATCCTTGCCGGGTTTTTCACCCTTGAATTCGAACTCGACGCCTCCGGAGAATCCCTCGTTCTCGAGCACGATGAAGGCCTCGAGTATTACCGGCGGATCCGCGAACGGTACGGAAGTGACGATTTTCTGATCATCACCTACACCCCTTACGGCGATCTGCTGTCGCCGGAGTCACTGGAAGGCCTGAAAAGACTTCGCGACCGGCTGCTGCAACTGGAGAACGTCGAATCCGTCAATTCCATCCTCGACGCACCCATCGTCTACAACGCCGGCGTCAGGCTCTCGGAACTCGGGGACAACCTCATGACGCTGGAATCGCCCGGTGTCGACCGGGAACTCGCACGCAGGGAATTCCTGACGAATCCCTTTTACCGGAACCTGCTCGTCAGCGGGGATGGAGGAACCACTGCCCTGCAAGTCATCTTCCGGCGCGATGAAAAATACTTCGATCTGCTGAAACGCCGGAACTATCTCAGGGAGCAGTCGGCGCAGCGGCGTCTGAACGAGGAGGAGAAAGCGGAACTGGAACGCCTCCCGGACGAGATTGCGGAGCGAAACAGTGAAAACCTGGCACGCCAGGAAAAGGACGTGGATATCATCCGCCGGTTGATGGCGGCAGAGCGTGACTACGCCAGGCTGTACCTGGGCGGGATCCCGATGATAACCGCCGACATGATCCGGTTCATCCGGCACGACCTGGTCGTCTTTGGCGCCGGGGTGCTGGCGTTCCTGGTGCTCATTCTCTCCCTGTTTTTCCGAAGACCGAGATGGGTGCTGCTGCCGCTTACGTGCTGCGCGGTGACAGGGGTTCTCGTGGTCGGCTACCTGGGAATGGCCGGCTGGCGCGTTACCGTGATCTCGTCGAACTTCCTGTCCATCCTGCTGATCATCACCCTGTCTCTCACCATCCACCTGATCGTGCGCTTCCGCGATCTCCAGATCGCGTCACCCGGCAGGTCGCACGGCGACCTGATCGGCGATACCGTCTGCTCCATGGCGCAACCCTGTTTTTATACCATCCTGACGACCGCCGTGGCATTCGCCTCCCTCATTGTCAGCGGTATCCGTCCCGTCATTGATTTCGGATGGATAATGGTGATTGGACTGGCGCTGGCCTTCCTGGTGTGTTTCCTCGTCTTTCCCGCCGGACTCGCCCTGTGCCGCCCGGCGGCATTGCCTCCGCCGCGGGATTTCACCCGCGCCTTCATGCAGCGCCTGGCCCGGCTGGTGCTTGGCGCGCCACGGGCGATCATCTTCACGTGCCTCCTGTTAATGATCGTTTTCGGGATAGGCATCCCGCGCCTCGAAGTGGAAAACCGGTTCATCGACAACTTCAAGAAATCGACCGAGATTTACCAGGGGATGAAGGTCATCGATCGGGAACTGGGCGGCACCACGCCGCTCGACGTCGTCATCGATCCGGACCGGGAATTTCATGAATTACTGCGGGAACTCGCGGAAGAGCAGGACGATGAGGATGAACTGTTCCCGGGCGCCGAAGCCAAAACAATCGAACCCAGCTACTGGCTGAACCCCGCCATGCTCCGCAAGGTCCGCGCCATCCACGAAAAACTGGAGTCATACCCCATTACCGGCAAGGTATTGTCCATCGGCACGGCGGTGGACATCGTGGAGCATCTGAACGGCGCGCCGCTTGATGAATTCGAGCTGGCGCTGATCCGCAAACGGACCCCCGGGAAGATCGCGGCCGACCTCATTGACCCCTATCTCTCCGCGGATGCCAATCAGGTGCGGTTCAGTGTCCGCGTCATCGAATCGGATCCCTCGCTGAACCGCAAGCAGCTGCTGGACAGTATTCATGCCTTCCTGACCGGGAAGATGCAGTTTGAAGAAAGCCAGGTTCATCTGACCGGCATGCTGGTCCTCTACAACAACATGCTGCAAAGTCTTTACCAGTCGCAGATCCTGACGCTGGGCGCGGTGTTCTTCGCCATCTTCGTGACGTTCGTCGTGCTGTTCCGGAGCCTGGGCCTTTCGCTCATCGCGATCGTACCCAACATATTTCCCGCCGTGCTGATCCTCGGCATGATGGGCTGGCTGGGCATCCCCCTGGACATGATGACCATCACCATCGCCGCGATCACCATCGGGATCTCGGTGGACGACACCATCCATTACATCCACCGGCTCAAACGGGATTTCCCGATCGACGGCGAGTACGAAGCCACCATCCTGCGCTGCCACGGCGGCGTCGGCAAGGCGATGTTCCATACTTCTTTGGCCATCATCTTCGGCTTCGCCATCCTCATGCTGTCGAATTTCATTCCGACGATCTATTTCGGATTTATGACCGGGTTTGCGATGCTGGTGGCCCTGGCGGGCGATCTGCTCCTGCTGCCGGCCATCGTTCT
>CAZXGW010000014.1:0-16847 GCA_964640355.1 uncultured Enterobacteriaceae bacterium | reverse complement strand
GGGTGCCGGACCCACTGAATTCAGGCCCCATCTTTTCCGATGGGGCCTTTTTTATTCCAGGGTCCAGAAACCGCATGCAGAAAGGGATTCTGGCTCTCCTGCCCACTTGCCATTCCCGGCCCGACGCATTAAAAGGTCCATTGCTATACCGTATCCCGACCCGGCGCACCTGGAATGCGACCGGCCGCCTTGTCGCAGCGATGGTAGGCGGAACTCTCCTGTTGCAGCGGCACGCTGAATCTGCATCATATACATGCCCGCCCGGCTGTACCGTTACCGTATCGTGAGACATGCCCTCCAGGCCAAATCGCAAAAGAGGAAAAAAAAGATCGAGACGACGCGCCGTCACACCGGCGGGACTCTGGCTGTTTCAGCTTGTGCTCATAGTCTTGTTTTGCGGTGCGACATACGTCATCTGGCTGGATCATCTCATTCGCACCGAATTTGAAGGCAAGCGCTGGTCGTTGCCGGCACGCGTCTATGCACGGCCACTGGAATTGTACAGTGCCCTGAACATCCACCCCGGCGATCTGATTCATGAACTGGAACTGCTCGGCTATCAGCGTGAACGGGAGGTGGATGGACCGGGTGAATATGCGCTGGCAGGGGACACGCTGTATCTGTACAGCCGCACCTTCGAGTTCTGGGACGGCCGCGAGATGTCCCGCAAGGTCCGGCTTGATTTTGCCGGTGATCGTGTTACCGGTCTGGCGGATGCCGCCACCGGCAAGCCTGTGCCGGTTATGCGCCTGGATCCCCTGCTCATCGGCAAGATCCATCCCGAGCACCGCGAGGATCGCGTGCTGGTGTCTTTTGAAGACATCCCGCCGGCGTTGATTGATGCCCTGATCGCCGTTGAAGATCGGAATTTTTTCGGGCACAGCGGAATAGACCCGCGGGGCATCCTGCGCGCCATGTGGATCAATCTCCGTGAAGGAGACGTGGTGCAGGGCGGGAGCACCCTGACGCAGCAACTGGTCAAGAATTTCTTCCTGAACCGGGACAGGACGCTGTGGAGGAAATTTAACGAGATCATCATGTCCGTCCTGCTGGAATGGCATTATCCGAAGCGGGAAATACTGACGGCCTATATCAATGAAGTTTACCTGGGACAGCATGGCGCCCTGGCGGTGCACGGTTTTGGCACCGCCGCGGAATTTTATTTCGCCCGGCCGCTGAACGAATTGCGAACCGACCAGTTGGCCTGCCTCGTCGGCCTGGTGAAAGGCGCTTCCTTTTACAATCCAAGGCGTCATCCGGAACGGGCATTGCAACGGCGCAATCTGGTGCTCGCGCAGATGCGAAAACTGGGTTACCTGGACGCGTCCGAGGCCGGGAAGGCGAGTTCTGCGCCGCTCGGCATCGCGCACAGTCCGGGCTGGAGCAGCGCGAAGTATCCCGATTTCATCGACCTGGTACGCCGGCAGTTGCAGCAGGATTACCGGCCGGAAGACCTGCGCAGCGAAGGGCTGCGCATTTTTACCACGCTGGACCCCTACATCCAGGATGTCGCCGATGCCGCCGTCAGCCGCGTGCTCGCGGGCCTGGAGAAGAACAGGGGCATGCCCGGGAATACCCTGCAGGTTTCCGCGGTCGTAACGAATGTCGCAACAGGTGAAATACTTGCGCTGATCGGAGGCCGGGGAAACGGCATTGCGGGATTCAACCGCGCCCTCGATGCGCGGCGACCCATCGGATCGCTGATCAAGCCGGTGGTCTATCTGACCGCCCTGTCCCAGCCCGATAAATATAATGTACATTCCCTGCTTCGTGATGAGCCGGTAACGGTCAGGCAGCCCGACGGTAAGACCTGGATACCGAAAAATTATGACAATACCGCGCACGGGCAGGTGCCGCTGCACACCGCCCTCGAACAATCCTACAACCTGGCCACGATCAATCTCGGCATGAAGGTCGGGGTGCCGCGCGTGATCAGAACGCTCAGGCAGCTGGGCGTCCACAGGGAAGTAGAGGACTATCCCTCCCTCCTGCTCGGCGCCATTGATTTGACGCCTTTCGAAGTCGCGCAACTCTATCAGACCCTCGCCGGCAACGGCTTCACGGTGTCCTTGCGGGCGATCCGGGAAGTCCTGGACAAGAAAGGCCGGCCGCTGAAGCGTTTTGCCATACGGATCAGGCAGTCTCTGGACAGCCGGGCCGTGTTCATTACCAATTTTCTGATGACCCGGGTGGTCAGCAACGGTACGGCCCGAATCCTCGCTGCCCGGTTTCCGGAGCTGATGCCGGTGGCCGGTAAGACGGGCACCACCAATGATCTCCGGGACAGCTGGTTTGCGGGATTCGGCGATAACGTGCTGGCCGTTACCTGGATCGGGCGGGATGACAACAAGCCCGCCGGGCTGACCGGGGCGGCCGGGGCCTTGCAGGTGTGGGCGGAGATCATGCGGATACTGAAACCCGCCCCCCTCTCCCTGGCTGCTCCCGAAAACGTGGCGTGGATCAAAATGATCAACGGCCGGCGCAGCACTGACGATTGCCCGGCGGCGATTGCCTTTCCTTATATACAACCCTACCTGCCGGAAGGCGAGGCGTGGTGTGAACGGGCGCCGGTATTGCCAGGCCGCCCGGTCCCGGCCATCCCGCCCTGGTCGTTATGAGGCAGTGGTCAAGGGGCTTAACCGTGGCAATCGCGGGATCGCTGACAGCGTGTGCCCCTTTTCTGCCTCAACCCCCCGTGCCGGTTGAAGATCGGGAAGCGCCCGCTCCACCTCCCAGGGTGGAAGTGCCGGCCGAGTTGGAAAGAATCCCGCCCCCCGCTGTTCCGCCGGAACCGCCCCCAGCCCGGCAGGAGGTGCCTGAACCGGCGGTCGCGGATCAGCCGGTGCCAGGACCAGCCGTGGTGGCGCTCCTTGATGCCGCAGACCAGTATTCCGCCTCGGGCCAGCGGGAACAGGCCGCGGCCAGCCTGGAGCGGGCGCTGCGCATCGAACCCGGTAATCCCGTGCTGTGGCATCGCCTCGGCCGGCTGCGGCTGCAGGAAAGACAATGGGATCAAGCCATCGCGCTGGCGGAAAAATCGAATGCCCTCGCCAGGGGAGATAAGGCACTGCAGGCCGGCAACTGGGAAATCATTGCCGCGGCCCGGGAGGCGATTGGGGATGCAACCGGCGCCCTGCAGGCCAGAAAGCGGGCACAGGGGTTGCGCGAGTGAGTCCGCGGATTATTCGTCTATCGATTCTGCCTGGTAGCACCAGGCCCTGGCTGGCGGCAGGTTGGCCGGGATGCTGGCCTTGTTTTTCAGGTGCAGAAGAAATTCCTCCGGCTCCGGCAACGCGCTCCACACGGATGGCAAAAACGTTGCCCTGAAACCGTCCTTTTCAATAATCAGTCCGTCGATACCCGGGCGAAGTTGCCGCAGCAAATCGGATTCGGAGCTGAACTCGATGGGTTCGGTAAGCGTCAGGATGGATATGCTGACATGGGTATCCTTGTATTCCTCCCGCTTTAACGGCGTGAATCTCGGGTCACGAAACGCGGCGGCGTAGGCATTCTCCGCGACGCTGACGACGAGGGGAGAATTGGCCGATGTCGTTCCGATACAGCCGCGGAGCATCGAATGCTGCCTGAGGGTAACGAATGTCCCCCTGATTTCTCTCAGCGGTCCGGGAAAATCATCGAGGGAGACCGGTAATGCGGCGCGCGTCCTGAAACCGTGTTCGATACTGCGGCGCGCCACGCCGAGCAGCATCTGCCGGTAATCGTCGTGCAGCATGTCAGGCCTGGGTGAAGGCGTAGGCGCCATAGCCGACCACGCGATCGCGCATCCCCGCCGTATCCCCGGAATTGCGCACATCAAGGGTCCTGACGTTCATGTTCCGGCTGCGGGCGGCATAGAGCAATCCCTGTACCGGTACGCAGCCGCACGCCTGCCGGGGGCCGATCTGCTCGAGTTGCAGCGCCTCGATCGAACGGGTGGTCGACTGGTCAAGCCGGCGCGCCGTGTCGTAGTCGTGGTAATGACTGAGGTCGGAGCTGACGAGAATCAGTGTTTCCTTGCCGCCCCACAGGATGTCCAGGACTTCGGCGACTTCCGCCGCACTGGCGTCGCCTGCCACCAGCGGCACGATCTGAAAATCGTCCAGGAGGATTTGCAGGAATGGCAGGTGGACTTCGAGGCTGTGCTCCTGTTCATGGGCGGCGTCGGAAACGGTCACCTGCCGCAGGTCCCTGAGCAACCGGACGGCGTCCTGATCGACGGTGATTTCCCCGAGCGGCGTGGCAAAATGGGTGGCCCGGCTCAGGGCCAGGCCGCGCAGATAGACGCGGTGCGCCGGTCCCACGAGGACCACGCGGGTAATGTCGCGTGTGCCGGGCCGCAGGCTCGCATACGCCACAGCCGCGGTGGGTCCGGAATAGATGTATCCGGCATGCGGCGCGATCAGTGCCTTGGGGGCCGGTCCCGACGCTTCAGCCTGGTCCAGGAGCCGGCTCACCGTGCGCCGCAATTCCTCCGGTGTGCCGGGGTAGAAGTAGCCGGCCACCGCGGGGGGGCGGACTATCGCCGCCCGGCTGCCTGGATTATTATTCATATACGCGCAGTCAGCGGAGAGCAATTGGGCGCATTGCGCTGTCTATACAGTATAGTGAGTTTCAACTCCAGGTGCAGGACATGACTTTCGGAAATTCTACCGTACCGACGCGTTATTGGCACACGCTGGAAGACGGGCGTGTCCAGTGCGACATGTGCCCGCGTGCCTGCAAGCTGAAAGAAGGCCAGCGCGGCCTGTGTTTCGTGCGCGCCTGCGAAGGCGGCGCGATCGTCCTGACCACGTACGGCCGATCCAGCGGCTTCTGCGTTGACCCCATCGAGAAAAAGCCGCTGAATCATTTTCTGCCCGGTACCTCGGTGCTTTCTTTCGGAACGGCCGGGTGCAACCTGGCGTGCAAGTTCTGCCAGAACTGGGACATCAGCAAGTCGCGCGAGATCGACACCCTCGCCGATGCCGCCTCGCCCGAGAAGCTCGCCCATACGGCGAAGCAGCTCGGCTGCCGGAGCGTGGCGTTTACCTATAACGACCCCGTGATCTTCCACGAATACGCGATCGACGTGGCGCAGGCGTGCCGGGAACAGGGCATCTGTTCGGTGGCGGTCACCGCCGGCTACGTCTGCAAGGAACCCCGTGCCGAGTTCTACCGCTATATGGACGCCGCGAATGTCGATCTCAAGTCATTCACCGAGCGGTTCTACCGGTACATTACCGGCGGCCATCTGGGTGCCGTGCTGGATACGCTGTGTTATCTCAAGCATGAAACGGACGTCTGGTTCGAGATCACGAACCTCATCATTCCCGGCGAGAATGATTCGGATCGCGAGCTCGACGAGATGACCCGGTGGATCGTTGAACATCTCGGCCCGGATGTGCCCGTGCATTTCACCGCCTTTCACCCGGACTGGAAAATGATGGACAAGCCCCATACGCCACCGGCGACGCTGACCAGGGCGCGTCAAATCGCCATCCGCAACGGCATTCATTATGCCTATACCGGAAACGTTCATGATATGCAGGGCGGCACAACCCGGTGCCACCGGTGCGGGGAAGCATTGATCGTGCGTGACTGGTACGTGATCAAGGCATGGCGCCTGGGCCCGGGAGGAGAATGTCCGGCGTGCGGCACACCGTGCCACGGTGTCTTCGAGGAACAGCCCGGTCACTGGGGTGCACGGCGCATGCCGGTGAGGCTCGCCGTGCTGCACTGAGGCCGCACAGCCGTTGCCTTGAAAATCACCGGTATGCCCTGTAGACTGCGCCTCCGTCAGTGCGGGGTGGAGCAGTCTGGCAGCTCGTCGGGCTCATAACCCGAAGGTCGCAGGTTCAAATCCTGCCCCCGCTACCAGTTGGTACAAGGCCCGCAACGGGCCTTTTTACATTAGCCGGTCCATGGAACACGGGCTGGCCGGGTGGCAGACAGCCCCGGTCGGCGCTATACTATTCCTGATTTCAGAGCGGGATTTGAAAGTGGGCCTTGTGCCCACTTTTTGTTTTAGACATATGTATCGACAGAATCCGGTACTGGTCGAGTTGCTGGAGCCCGTGGTCAGCTCCCTGGGTTATGAACTGCTGGGTATTGAGCATTTCCCCCGGGGCCAGGGATCGCTGTTACGCATTTACATCGACAGCGAGGACGGCATCAGCCTGGATGACTGCGCGCGCGTCAGTGATCGGGTGGCGGGACTGCTGGATGTCCGGGACCCCATCCGGGGCTCCTACTATCTGGAAGTGTCGTCGCCGGGATTTGATCGGCCGCTGTTTACGCTGGATCAGTTGAAGCGCTTCATCGGCCGCCGCGTGCACTTGAGGCTGCACCGGAAAATCGACGGACGCCGCCGGATAACGGGCGAAGTTGCGGCCGTGGATACGGACGTTGTGAAAATCCGCGTGGACGGCACGGAGTGCCTTGTCCCGGCGGACATGATTGACCGGGCACATCTTGTGCCGTGAAACATTATTGAATCAGGAGCTGTATGAACAAAGAAATTCTCATGGTCGTCGACGTCGTCTCCAACGAAAAAGGCGTAAGCAAGGAGATTATCTTCGAGGCCATAGAGGCGGCATTGGCCAGCGCCACCAAGAAACGCAACCGGGAAGACATCGAGGCCCGCGTGGCGGTTGATCGCCAGACCGGTGATTACGATACGTTCCGGCGCTGGGAAGTCGTGGAGGACAGCGATGAACCGCTGGAATATCCCTCGCGCCAGATCAGGTTATCCGCCGCCAGGGAAAAGCAGCCCGGTGTGGAAGTCGGCGAGTATATTGAAGAACCCATGCAATCCGTCGAGTTCGGACGCATCGCCGCACAGACAGCGAAGCAGGTCATCGTTCAGAAAGTGCGCGAAGCGGAACGCGCCCAGGTCGTTGATGCCTACAAGGACAGGATTGGCCAGATGGTCAGCGGCGTGGTCAAGCGCGTTGAGCGGACCGGCGTTTACCTGGACCTCGGGAGCAATGCCGAGGCCTTCATCCCCCGGGAATGCATGATCCCCCGGGAGGCCGTGCGGCCGGGTGACAGATTGCGCGCCTATCTTTACGAGGTGCGCTCGGAACCGCGGGGTCCGCAGCTGTTCCTCAGTCGGACGGCGCCGGAACTGCTCATTGAATTGTTCAAGCTCGAGGTGCCGGAGATCAACGAGGGCCTGATCGAGATTATCGGCGGTGCGCGTGATCCCGGCGCGAGGGCGAAGATCGCGGTGAGGGCGAAAGACCCGCGCATCGATCCCATCGGCGCCTGCGTCGGCATGCGGGGATCCCGGGTCCAGGCCGTCTCCAACGAACTTTCCGGGGAGCGCGTCGACATCATCCTCTGGGATGAAAACCCGGCGCAGTTTGTCATCAACGCGATGGCGCCGGCGGAGGTCGCTTCCATTCTGGTGGATGAGGAGGCGCACAGCATGGATGTCGCGGTGGATGAAAGCAATCTGTCGCAGGCCATCGGCCGCGGCGGGCAGAACGTCAAGCTCGCCAGCGAATTGACCCGCTGGGAACTCAACGTCATGTCGGTCGAACAGGCGGACGCGAAAAATGAGGCCGAGTCCCAGACCCTGCAGAAGCTGTTCATGGAACAGCTCGACGTGGATGAGGAAGTCGCCAATATCCTGGTGCAGGAAGGCTTTTCCAGTATCGAGGAAGTTGCGTACGTGCCCGAGAACGAAATGCTCAAGATCGAGGAATTTGACAAGGACCTGGTGGCTGAACTGCGTGAGCGCGCGCGCGACGTCATGCTTACCAGGGCCATTGTCAGCGAGGAAAAACTGATCGATGTCAAACCGGCGGATGACCTGCTGACCATGGAAGGCATGGATGAGGCGCTGGCCTACGAGCTTGCCGGCCGCGGCATCGTGACTATGGAAGACCTTGCCGAACAGTCCGTCGATGACCTGCAGGGGATCGAAAACCTGGATCCGGAGCGCGCCGGCAAATTGATAATGACGGCCAGGATTCCGTGGTTTGAATCTGAAAAACAGGACAGCGACGGGGTGGCCAATGCCTGAAGTCACCATCAGACAGTTTGCCGATGTCGTCGGTATCCCGCCGGACCGGCTGTTGGAGCAGCTGGAGGCAGCCGGGTTTGAAGGCAAGACCGCCGAAGACATGATCACGGATGACGAGAAAACCGAACTGCTGTCCTACCTGAGGCGGAAGCATGGCAAGACGGACTCGGCCGAACCGAGAAAAATCACGCTCAAGCGCAAGACCCTGAGCGAAATAAAGGTGCCGGTGGCGGCCCAGGGACGCGGCAAGATCCGCTCGAAAACGGTCAGCGTCGAATTCAGAAAACGCCGGACCTATGTCCGGCGCAAGGACATCGAGGAAAGCCAGGCCGCGGCCGCCGTCAGCACCGAGCCGCTGCTCGAGGACAAGCCGCCGGCAGACAGGCAGGAAGCCCCCGCCGTTGTCCAGGATGCCGCCGCACTGTCGGAAATTACTCCCGCTGCGGCGGAAAAAGAGGCCGCCATAATCGATGTTGAAGCGCCTGCCGCCGAACCGCAACCGGTGCCGGAGGTCAGGCCGGAAACACAGCCGAGAGAATGGCAGCGCGCCCTGGAAGATATCCAGGTGGCCAGGCCGAAAACGCCGGCGGAGGATAAACAGGGCAAGCATGGCTGGCAGGAATTGCACGTGGCCACCGACAAGTCGGGCCGCCGCAGAAAACGGCAAAGGCCTAAGCCGGTGTTGACCGCCATCACCACGCAGCACGGTTTTGAGAAACCTACCGCGCCCATCGTAAGGGAAGTCCTGATCCCGGAAAGCATTACGGTGGGTGAACTCTCCCAGCGCATGTCGGTAAAGGCCAATGAAGTCATCAAGCTCATGATGAGCCTGGGCAGCTTGGCCACGATCAACCAGATTATCGATCAGGAAACGGCGTCGATCGTGGTGGAGGAGATGGGCCATATCCCGAGGCTGACGAAGGAAAACGCCCTTGAAGAGGAAATTGTCAGGGCGTCGAGACAGGAGGGCGAAGCGGTGCAGCGGCCTCCGGTCGTCACCATCATGGGGCATGTCGACCACGGCAAGACTTCCCTCCTGGATTACATCCGGCGCACGCGGGTCGCTGAAGGCGAGGCCGGCGGGATCACCCAGCACATCGGTGCCTATACGGTGGATGCAGGCAAAAGCAGGATAACGTTCCTGGACACGCCGGGGCACGCGGCCTTCACTGCCATGCGCGCGCGCGGCGCAAAGGTCACGGATATCGTGGTCATCGTGGTGGCCGCCGACGACGGCGTCATGCCGCAGACCGTGGAGGCGATTCAGCACGCACGGGCCGCGAAAGTACCGCTGATTATCGCGATCAACAAGATCGACAAGCCCGAGGCCGATCCGGACCGGGTCAAGCAGGAACTGGCCAAACATGACATCCTCCCCGAAGAATGGGGCGGCGACACCCTGTTCGTGAAAGTATCGGCCAGGACGGGGGAAGGCGTCGATAATCTGCTGGAAAGCATCCTGCTCCAGGCCGAGATTCTGGAGCTGACCGCCATGGATTCCGGCCCAGCCAGCGGTACCGTGATCGAGTCACGGCTCGACAGGGGACGCGGCCCGGTAGCGACGGTCCTGGTCCAGAACGGCCTGCTGCAAAAGGGCGACATCGTGCTGAGCGGATACGAATTCGGGCGGGTGCGCGCCCTGCTTGACGAAAACGGCAACGAGATTCATTCAGCCGGTCCGTCCGTTCCCGTGGAAATCCTGGGTTTATCGGGTACCCCGAACGTCGGGGATGAAATGATCGTCGTGCCGGATGAAAAAAAGGCGCGTGAGATCGCCATGTTCAGGCAGGGCAAATACCGGCAGGACAAGCTGGCCCAGCAACAGGCCACCAAGATGGAGAATCTGCTGGCGCAAATGGGCGAAGGTGAGGCCGCCGTGCTGAATCTCATTATAAAGGCCGACGTCCAGGGGTCCGCGGAGGCGATCAGTGAAGCGCTGGGCAAGCTGTCTTCGGAGGAAGTCTCCGTGAATATCGTCAGCAGCGGCGTAGGCGGCATTACCGAGTCCGATATCAATCTGGCGATGGCGTCGAAGGGGCTCGTGATCGGTTTCAATGTCCGTGCAGACGCCTCGGCGCGAAAGCTGGCGGAAGAGGAGGGGATCGATGTGCGCTACTACGGTGTCATCTACGACGTGGTGGACGACATCAGGAACGCCGTCAGCGGCATGTTGGAACCGGAAATTCGCGAACAGATCGTCGGCATTGCCGAAGTGAAGGAAGTTTTCCGGTCGCCCAAGTTCGGCGATATCGCGGGCTGCCTTGTGACCAGCGGCGTCGTCAGGAGAAACAACCCGATACGCGTATTGCGCGACAACGTGGTCATCTACGAGGGTGAACTGGAATCGCTGCGCAGGTTCAAGGACGATGTCAGCGAGGTAAAATCCGGGACGGAATGCGGCATTGGTGTAAAAAACTACAATGATGTCAGGGTGGGGGACCAGATCGAAGTCTTCGAGCGTGTCGAGGTGGCACGCACGGTCTGAGCGGCTGAACCCGGCGGCCGGGTGTCGCGCCTGTTATTGACGCCACGGCGCTATGCCGGGAAATTCTGAAAAGGGGTCCGGGCCTGTATCATGCCAAGAGAATTCAGCAGGAGCCTGCGCGTTGGCGATATCATTCAACGCGAGCTGTCAAATCTCATCCGGCGGCAGGTGAACGAGTCCGGTCTGGGGATCGTGACGGTGTCCGCCGTCAGGGTCAGCCCCGATCTTAAAAACGCCACCGTCTACATTACCTGTCTCGGCAACACCGCCGGCAACGACCGGGTAATCGGAGTCCTTAATGAACACGCCGGCCAGTTCCGGCAGGTCCTGGCCAGACAGTTGACCACGCGCATCATCCCCCGCCTCCGGTTCGAATATGACCTTTCCCTCGAGCGGGCCAACCGGCTGACGGCGCTGATAGACTCGCTTGCGGCGGGGAAAAATCGTGACAACGGCGGTTAACGGGGATCGAGCGGGGCGCCGGCGCACTTGATGGCGAGAACGCGGAAGGCGCGCGGGCGCGATGTCCATGGTGTCGTGTTGCTGGATAAACCCGTCGGGATCACCTCCAACGAGGCGCTGCAGCGGGTCAAGGCGCTTTATCAGGCGCGCAAGGCCGGTCATACCGGCAGCCTGGACGCGCTCGCCAGCGGCCTTTTGCCCATCTGCCTGGGCGAGGCGACCAAACTGTCCGGTTACCTCCTGGCCGCGGATAAAAGCTACCGGGCCGTGTGCCGGCTGGGTATCGTGACCGATACCGGTGACGCCACGGGAGAAGTGATTTCACGGCAAGACGTTCCTGAACTGACGGCCGCGGCGATCGAAGCGGTGCTTTCCGAATTCCGCGGCGAGATCAGCCAGATCCCCCCCATGCATTCCGCGCTGAAGCACAAGGGCCAGCGACTGTACCAACTGGCCTACCAGGGAATCGAGGTCGGTCGTGAACCGAGGCGCGTGACGGTCCATGAACTTCGCCTTCTCGCCAGTTCGGCCGGTGAATTCGAGATCAAAGTGCGCTGCTCCAAGGGGACGTATATCCGCACGCTTGCCGAAGACATCGGCCAAAGGCTGGGTTGCGGTGCGCATGTCAGCGCCCTCAGGCGCTTGCAGGTCGGCCCCTTCGGAGAAGGGCGGATGGTGACTCTCGAAGAACTGGAACGAGCGGTTCGTACGGAGCCGGCGGCTCTCGACAGGTACCTGCTGGCCATGGACGAGGTGCTGGTGAACCTTCCCGGTGTCGAACTCTCCGAAAGCCTGGCCTATTACCTGAGGCAGGGTCAGCCCGTGATCGTGCCCCACTCCCCGACCGAGGGCCTGGTGCGGATCTATGACCACGACCACCTGTTTCTCGGCGTTGGCGAGGTCCTGGACGACGGCCGGATTGCGCCGCGGCGACTGGTTGCAGTACGGAAATGAATCCTGAAAAGGGTCCGGCAGATTCTTGTCCACTTACGGGTGCGCGGGTACAATACGCGCCTCGTTCAGTCCAGCAGTATCAGGAGTTCTTCTGTTTTATGGCGCTAAATAACCAGCAAAAGGCCGAAATCGTCAGGGATTTCCAGATTTCAGCAGGGGATACCGGATCGCCCGAAGTTCAGGTGGCGCTGCTCACGGCACGCATTTCCGATCTCTCGGACCATTTCAAGACCCATACCAAGGATCACCACTCCCGCCAGGGCCTCCTCAAGATGGTCAATCAGCGCCGGAAACTTCTGGATTATCTGAAAAGAACGGATCTCAACCGCTATCGTGATTTGATTGGGCGACTGGGACTTCGCAAGTAACCAGGGATTGCACTCGCTGGCCGCCAGGTAATCGCGCCGTGTGCCGCAGGCTGTAGTCAGAAAAAGATAAATGCTATCCAGATTCAACCTTCTTCCATCGATTATTCACAGTACATGCGCCTGAAATCGCTGCGCGGTCGTGGCTGGGACAGGGTGAGCGCACCCGGCCGGGTGCCAGGCTTTCGATCATACCCGGGAACCGCGTCATATTTCGAGCTATTGTCCAGTGTCATCATGACCGGAGCATACCTATGAACGCAGTCAGGAAAGAGTTTCAGTTCGGGGAACACAACGTCGTTTTGGAAACAGGCAAGATTGCCCGCCAGGCAACGGGAGCGGTCACGGTGTCCATGGGAGATACGGTGGTGCTGGTGACCTGCGTGGCGAGCATGGAGAGCGATCTCGAACGCGACTTCTTCCCGCTCACCGTCGATTACCAGGAACGCACCTATGCGGCGGGCAAGATCCCGGGCGGATTTTTCAAGCGGGAGGGCAGACCGTCGGAGAAGGAAACGCTGACCTCGCGACTCATCGACCGTCCCCTGCGGCCGCTGTTCCCCAGGGACTTCAGAAACGAAGTCCAGATCATCGCCACCGTCATGTCGCTCGATCCCGATATCGATCCCGATATCCCCGCCCTGATCGGCGCCTCCGCCGCCGTTGCGATCTCCGGCGTACCGTTCAAGGGACCCATCGGCGCTGCGCGCGTCGGGTACAGGGACGGCAGCTATCTGATCAACCCCACGTTTACACAACTGAAATCCTCCGACCTTGACCTGGTCGTGGCCGGTACCCGAAGCTCCGTCTTGATGGTGGAATCCGAGGCCAGGCAATTGTCCGAGGAAATCATGCTGGGGGCCGTCATGTACGGCCATGAGCAGTACCAGGTGGTCATCGATCACATTGTCGAGCTGGCCCGGGAAGCCGGAAGACGCTGGGACTGGCAGCCGTCGCCGCGGGACCCTGCCCTGGAGGCCGAGGTGGAAAAGCGCTGCGTCGATCTCCTGCGGGAGGCGTATGCCATCCAGGACAAGCTGAGCCGCAGGGAGCGACTCAACGAGATCCGCCAGGACACCGTGCTGGCTTTGACCGAGAACGAAAATGTCCTCTGGACCGAAGCGCAGATCACGACGGCGATTGAGGCGCTGGAGGCGCGTATCGTCAGAAGCAGCATCCTCTCGGGCGAGAGCCGCATCGATGGCCGTGATACGAAGACCGTCAGGCCGATCATCGCCGAGGTCGGTGTCCTGCCGAGGACACACGGCTCCGCCCTGTTCACCCGTGGCGAGACGCAGGCCCTGGTTGTGACTTCACTTGGCACCGGAAGGGATGCGCAGATCGTGGACGCCATCGAAGGTGAACGGCGCGACGTATTCATGCTGCACTACAACTTTCCCCCGTACTGCGTGGGCGAGACCGGGCGTATCGGCAGCCCCAGGCGCCGCGAGATCGGGCATGGCCGCCTCGCCAAGCGAGGTATCATGGCGGTCATGCCTGACATGAGCAGTTTCCCCTATACCATCCGCGTGGTCTCCGAGATCACCGAGTCCAACGGCTCCAGCTCCATGGCTACCGTCTGCGGCACAAGCCTCTCGCTGATGGATGCGGGTATCGCCATTTCCGCGCCGGTTGCCGGCATCGCCATGGGCCTCATCAAGGAAGGCGACAGGTTTGCCGTCCTGTCCGATATTATGGGAGACGAGGATCACCTCGGGGACATGGATTTCAAGGTCGCCGGCACGGCGGTAGGCATCACCGCCCTGCAGATGGACATCAAGATCGACGGCATCACCCGGGAGATCATGGAGGCAGCGCTGGCGCAGGCGTGCGAAGGCAGGCTGCACATCCTGGAAAAAATGAACGCCGTTATCGCCAGCCCGCGCAGCGAGATGTCCGAATATGCGCCGCGCATTACCACCATCAAGATTAACCCGGAAAAAATCCGGGATGTCATTGGCAAGGGCGGCGCTACCATCCGCGCGATTACCGAAGAGACCGGAACAACGATCGATATTGACGATGACGGTACGGTAAAGATCGCCGCGGTCGACAAGGCCGCCGGTGAGGAGGCCCGCAAGCGCATAGAACTGCTGACGGCCGATATCGAGGTCGGCAAGATATATGAAGGGAGGGTGGCGAAGCTCATGGACTTCGGTGCCTTCGTCAATATCCTGCCCGGCAAGGACGGACTGGTGCATATCTCGCAGATTTCCAACGAGCGGGTCGAGAACGTCAGCGACAAGCTGACAGAAGGCGAATTCGTGAAGGTCAAGGTCCTGGAGATCGACAAACAAGGGCGGGTACGCCTCAGCATGAAGGCCGTGAACGAGTGAACACGCGCCTTCATTGAAAAAGAAAGGGCGCCAAGCCCTTTTTTTGTGTCCCGACGCGGCGATTTTCCGGTGGAGGACATTAATGATCGGCGCGTGCTGGATCCCTCCCGTGACGTCGCCGCAACGTTATGGTGGACAGGATACGGCCTGAGGGGAGTGCCTCATCGCGTGAGATCGGTGCAGAATTAATGGAACGCTATATCACCCTGTTTCCACTGGGCGCCGTGGTCTTTTCGGTGTTTGCCGCACTGGTGCCGGGTCTGCTCGCGCCTTTGCAGGGCTGGATCGTGCCTCTCCTCGGCGTGGTCATGTTCGGGATGGGCATTACGCTCACGCCGGATAATTTCCTGGCGGTTTTCAGGCAACCTCGCCTGATTCTCCTGGGGGTGGTGCTGCAATTCCTGTTGATGCCGTTTTTCGCCTGGCTGCTGGGCGTGGTGTTGAATATGCCGCTCCTCCTCGCCGCCGGACTGATCCTGGTCGGCGCCTGTCCCGGGGGGACCGCCTCCAATGTCATCTGTTACCTGGCGCGGGGCGATGTGGCCCTGTCGATTACCCTGACATCCGTCTCTACCGTACTCGCCGTCATCATGACGCCTTTTCTCACCTGGTTTTACATCGGCCGTCACATCCCCGTCCCCGTACTGGACATGCTGCTGGATATCCTGTTGATTATCATCGTGCCCGTCGTCCTGGGCCTCCTGGTCAACCGTGCCCTGGGCGAGAAGCTGGGGCCGATCAAGCGAGGTTTTCCGTTGCTGTCCATGCTCGCCATCATCCTTATCATCGGCATCATCATCGCGATGAACGAAGCGCGCCTTGCCCGGCTCATTCCGGCGGTTGTGGCGGGCGTCCTTCTGCACAACGCGCTCGGGCTCCTCGGCGGTTACGGGATCCCCTGGCTGCTGGGCTATGACGAACGGATCTGCAGGACACTGGCCATCGAGGTAGGCATGCAGAATTCAGGCCTGGGAGTAGCGCTCGCGGTGAAATATCTGGCACCGGCGGCGGCGTTGCCCGGGGCAATATTCAGCATCTGGCACAATATTTCAGGCGCAATCCTGGCCGGCATATGGGCGAGATCGGAACGGGACAACCTTCCCCGGTGATCTACCGGTCCACATCCGGGGCAGGGAGATTGGTCCGCCTGGTTTTTTCATGCCTGCCGGTGTTGGCTGCCTGTGATCGCCCGTCACCGGACTATTTTCCACTCGAAGCGGGGCGTTACTGGCGTTACGTCATGTCTTACCAGACCATGGACGGGCGTTACCGGGGTATCTACGCCGTGGAAAACCTGGGCGGGCAATCGCCAGCGGGCGAGGCCGTCTATATCCGCAAGCAGCTTGATGGCACGAAGCTGTTTTACCGCAAACAGGCGGACGGGATCATGCTCCTCGGCCGGGAAAAGATCGCCGTACGGGAAACCGCCCTCAGCGAAGAAAACCACACGGTCTTTCGCTACCCCCTTCGGGTTGGTACCGAGTGGAAGGAAACCACGTTTACCAGGGCATTGATTAAAACCGGCCCGCCGCAGAAAACCGAGTTCCACATCGTGGCCAGGGTGCCGGTGATCATGCGGGTCGATTCCATGACGGACACGGTGGACGTGCCCGCCGGGACTTTCGGGGATTGCATGCGGATCACCGTATCAGGCGATGCCTTTACCAACGCCGGCAACTACGTTGGACGCACCATTGTCCGGGTCCACGAGGTCAACTGGTATGCCCCGGGCGTCGGGCTGGTGAAATCCGTCCGCCGGGAGTCCACCACCAGCCAGGCGCTGGACAAGGGTGAGATCACACTCGAACTGGAAGCTTACCGACTCTGAAGTCCCGTAATAAGGGGGGGATCCATAAAAACTCGGGTGATAAGCCACCCGGAAGCCGTAACACCCGCACCATTCTGGGACAAATCCCATAAAGCCTGCACGATCCAGGTGCGCACTAACCAGTATGGCGTACCGCGACTGTCTTCCAATAATCATGGGCCGGGTCGTCCTCCGGAAGACACGCCGTGAAGTCATCCCTGTAGGCTCGAGTGCCGCTGTCCCTGCGGCGCATGGTCTTCCGGAGGACGACCCGGCCGCCCGTAATTTTGAAAGTTGTTTATGGGACAGGATACTAGTACGACGGCTTTATGTCAGGCGCCTGGGGGCCGGATAACGCGTTTCTCGGTAACGATTATGTCCACCGGAATATCGTGATCCGTCACGGGCATGTCGTGGATAAGCTGGGCCT
>CAZXGW010000013.1:0-16890 GCA_964640355.1 uncultured Enterobacteriaceae bacterium | reverse complement strand
AGCAGCTTTTGGGTGTAGGGATGCTGCGGGCTGTAGAGCACCGCGTCCACGCCGCCCTGTTCCACGATCTTGCCCTCGTACATCACCGCCACGTAGTGGGCGATGTATTCCACGACGGCAATATTGTGCGTGATGAACAGGTAGGTCAGGCCGAGATCCCGCTGCAGATCCTTGAGCAACTGCAGGATCTGCGCCTGCACCGAGACATCCAGGGCGCTCGTCGGCTCATCGCAGATGATCAGCCGGGGCTCCACCGCCAGCGCGCGCGCGATGCAGATGCGCTGGCGCTGCCCGCCGGAAAATTCGTGGGGATAGCGGAACTTGTACTCCGGCTTCAGGCCGACCTGCTGCAATAATTGATCGACCCGGCGCCGTCTTTCTTCCCGCGTGCCGCCGATGCCCTGGGCGATCATCCCTTCCTCGATGATGTCGGCCACCATCATCCGCGGGTTCATGGAGGAATACGGGTCCTGGAACACGATCTGGAGATCGGATCTCATCCTGCGCAGCGCTTCGCCTTTCAGGTGCGTCAGCTCCACGCCTTCGAACCTGACGCTGCCGGCCGTCGGCTGTAGCAGTTGCAGGATGCCCTTGCCCAGCGTGGTCTTGCCTGAACCCGACTCGCCGACGATCGCCACGGTCCTCCCGGCCGGGATTTCAATCGCCACGCCGTCAACGGCGCGCACGTAACCGACGATCCGCTTGAACAGCCCCTTGCGTATCGGGTAATGCACCTTGAGATCCCTGATCTGCAGGAGGGCAGTATCCGGAGTGTCCGCGGTCGTGCCGGGGGAGTCCGCCCTTTCGCGCTCGCGCTTCTCCCGGCCGGGCACCGCTTCAAACAGCAGTTTCGAGTAAGGGTGGCGGGGAGCGGCGAAGAAGGTATCCCGGCTGTTCGTTTCCACGATCTTGCCGGCAGTCATGACGGCCACGTCGTCCGCGATCTCCGAGGTGACGCCGAGATCATGGGTGATGAACAGGATCGCCATGCCCCGCTCCTGCTGCAGACGCTTCATGAGGTTCAGGATTTGCGCCTGGATCGTCACATCCAGCGCCGTCGTCGGCTCGTCGGCGATCAGGAGCTCCGGTTCGCCCGCCAGGGCGATGGCAATCATGATGCGCTGTTTCATTCCGCCGGAGAACTGGTGGGGATATTCATCGATACGCCGTCCGGCCTCTGGGATTCCGACTTCCTCCAGCAGTTCCACCGTCCGGTCGCGCTGCGTTCGCCCCTTGAGCCCCTTGTGCCGCCGCAGGGTTTCGCCGATCTGCTGGCCGGCGGTCATGACGGGATTGAGCGAGGTCTGGGGTTCCTGGAAGATCATGGCGATCCGGCCGCCGCGGACATCGCGCATGGCGTACTCCGGCAGCGTAAAGAGATCCCTGCCGTCAAGCCGCACGCTCCCGCCCCGGATCCGCGCGGCGGGCGGCAACAACCGCATGATGGACAGCGCGGTGATGGTCTTGCCGCATCCCGATTCGCCCAGCAGCACGAAGGTCTCGCCCTGGCGGATGCGGAAATCGATGCCGTCCACGGCGCGGACGGCATTCTCACCGTCACCGAACCAGGTCGAGAGATTTTCAACTTCAAGCAGTGCCGTCATTGCCCTTTTCCCTTACCACTTTTCACTTTTCACTCTCGTGGAACGAGTCTCGGCCGGCAGATCTCGTCCAGCGCGACGTAGGTCAGCTCCGCCTGCGTGACCTTGACCGTCTGGACGTTTTCCGGATCGCGCTGGGCATACACCTCGACAGTGACGGTGATCGAGGTGCGGCCGACCCGGATCACGTCCGCGTAACAACTGATCAGATCGCCGACGAACACCGGCTCATGGAATTCAAACGACTTGACGGCGACCGTCGCGACGCGGCCCTTCGCGCGTTCCATCGCGACGATGCTGCCGGCGATGTCCACCATCGACATGATCCAGCCGCCGAAGATGCTGCCGCCGGCATTGGTGTCTTTCGGCATGGCGGCGATGCGTATGGCCGGCTGGCGGTCCGGCAGCCGGACGCCGCCCTTTTTCTTTTTCATACACTGTGCCCCTCGTACATGGCCTCTATTTCCCTCGCGTATCTTTCCCGGATCCGGTCGCGCTTGATCTTCAGCGTCGGCGTCAGGAGATCGTTCTCCACCGTCCAGGGATCGTGGACGCAGGTGATGCGGTGAACCTGGGCATAGCCGGGAAACGCCTTCAGCCTTCGCGCGATCCGTTCCAGCAGGAATTCCTCCCTCTGCCTGTCCGTCAGGGCGGCAGGGCTCAGCCTGTTCCGGATCAGGGTACTGTCCAGGTAATCCTCGTTCAACACCGCCAGCGCGGACAGGTAGGGCCGCGATTCGCCGATGATCATAACCTGTTCAAAGAGGTGATCCGTCTCGATTGCGAGTTCCATGTCGCCGGGCGGCACTTTTTCACCGTTCGCCAGCACGATGATGTCCTTCAGGCGGCCGGTGATATAGAGGTGCCGGCCTTCAATACGGGCCTTGTCGCCGGTATGCAGCCAGTGTTCTGCATCGATCACGGCGCGCGTCGCCTCCGGATTTTTCCAGTAACCGAGCATGATGAGCTCTCCCCTTACCAGCAGTTCATCGCCTGGCCCTATCTTCACTTCGACACCGGGCAGCGGCGGGCCGATGCTCTCCGGGATATTGCAGTCCGGGCGGTTCACGCTGACGACGGGACTGGCTTCGGTGAGGCCGTAGCCCTGGAGGATCGGTACGCCCAGGCCGATAAACGCGCGCCCAATCCGGGGCGACAGGGCCGCGCCGCCGCTGATCGCGATCCGGACGCGCCCGCCGAACCGCGAGGTGATCTTCTCGGCCAACAGCCGTTTCAACAGCGGCCAGAGGAGAAACGACGGGCGCCAGCCGCGGCGCCCCTGCCGGTATTCATACCGGCGCCAGCCGACGTTGATCGCCAAGCCGAACAACCGGGTCAGGATCATCGGCTGTTCTTCCAGGTGGCGCCTGATGCTGCCGTAGATCCGCTCGAAGATCCGGGGCACGCAGATAATCCCTGTTGGCCGCAGGGTCTGAAGATCCTCGCCGAGCTGGGCGACGCCGCGGGTGTGTGCCACCACCGCCCCCGCCATCATCGGCAGGTAATAGCCGACGGTCCGCTCGAACGAGTGGGACAGCGGCAGGAACGACAGGAACAGATCATCGGTGGTCACCACCACGGAGCGCAGTCCGCTCCAGGCGTTGCTCAGGATGTTCCTGTGGCTCAGCATGACCCCCTTGGGCCGGCCGGTGGTGCCCGAGGTATACACGATCGTCGCCAGGTCATCGGGGCCGCCGTCGTGCCAGGCCGGATTGACGTCTGCCCCCGGCAGCCAGTGTTTAACGCTGACCAGGCGCGGATCGGAACTGTCCGCGATCTCGTCCAGGGAAACGATGCGGATCACGTTATGAAATTCATCTGCACTGGATTTTATCTGCGCCCATTCCGCCGCCCCGCCGATGACCAGCAGTTTGACCCCGGCATCCTGCAGGATATAGGCGACATTGTCGGCGCGATCTTCCGTATACAGCGGCACGAGCACCATGCCGAGGCCCAAAGTGGCCTGATCCACCATGACCCACTCGCGGCAATTGCGCATCATGATCGCGACCCGGTCGCCGCGCTCCAGCCCCTCGCGCGCCATGGCTGCCCGCCAGCGCGCCGTTTCCTGCCACATGGCCTGCCAGCTGATGGTCCGCCAGCCGGCCGAATCGGGATCGTAATAACGATAGGCGGCACCCTGCGGGGTGCGCCTTGCCCGCTCGCGGAACAGGCCGGCCAGGGTGACGGCCTCTGCGGCCGAGATGGTGCCGGCCGGCGGTGTGACTTCGGGGATTGGGCCAACCGGTTGAACAGAGGGGGGCGGCACGATCAGTGTTACCTGTCAGTCCGGTGACCGGTCATCACCGCGCCGCTCATGTCCAGCCGTCATCCGGATGGAAGTGTTCACCGTATTGCTCTTCCAGGGACAACAGCCGCTGCCGTGTAGCCTCCCGGCCGCGCTGGGCCAGGTAATGCATCGGGCCACCGCGAAAGGGGGCAAAACCGGTCCCGAAAATCATGCCGGCATCGAGCAAATCCGCATCGGTGACCACCCCTTCCCGGAGACAGGCGATGGCTTCGTTGATCATCGGCAGGATCAGGCGATCCTCCAGCTCCGCACTCCGGGTCCCGGACGCCGTCTTTTTGTCACGGCGGGGTTTACCGCGGCGGTAGTCATAAAACCCGCGACCGCTCTTTTTCCCCAGCCGGCCGTCCCGGACCATGTCGCGCAGCGTGTCCGGGACCTTCCGGCCGAGGCGCTGCGCCAGAATATCCGCCACCGACAGGCAGATATCGAGTCCCACGGTATCGGCCAACGCCATGGGGCCGACCGGCATGCCGAAGGCCACCGCGGCGGCGTCAATGTCGGGAGGTGGCGTGCCCTCGGCATGCACGATCATGGCCTCCATGAGGTAGGGCATCAGGATCCGGTTGACCAGAAAACCCGGGGAGCTTTTAACCGGCAGGGGCAGCCGATCGATCCGGCGACAGAAGGCCGCCGCCCGATCAGCCATCTGCGCATCGGTGTGATCGGCCCGGACCACTTCAACCAGTTGCATGCTGGCCACCGGATTGAAGAAATGCAGACCCACCAGGCGTTCCGGCCGCGACAGCGGCGCGGATAACTCCTCGAGGGGGATGCTCGAAGTATTGGTCGCGAGGACGGCGTCTTCCCTGATCCGCGGTTCGAGTTCCCGGTATAACGCCTGCTTGGCGTTCACATCCTCGACGATGGCCTCGATCAGGACATCGGCCTTCGCTGCGCCACGCCCCCGGTGATCGGGGATCAGCCGGTCCATCGCCGCCTGCACGGGGCGGGGAAGCTTGAGCCTTGCGCCAAACAGGTCATGGGCACGTTTCAGTGCCGGCGCGATATACCGCGGTTCGCGATCCTGGAGAGTGACCGTCAGTCCCTGCAACGCGCACCAGGCCGCGATCTCGCCGCCCATCACACCCGCGCCGATGACGTGTACGTGGGCGGGCGAGAAATCACTCGCCTGGCCGATGGACTTGAGCCGTTCGCGTAGCAGGAAGCACCGGATCAGGTTCCCGGCGGTGGGAGTCGCCATCAGATCGGCCACCGACTGCGCCTCCGCCCGCAACATCCCGCGCGCATCGCCCCAGTGTTTTTCCCACAGATCGATCAGCGCGTAAGGCGCGGGATAGTGTTCAGGGTCGGCCCGTTTCTTCACCTGGCGGCGCAGGTAGCTGGCCAGCCAGCGGCGCGGGAACGCGAGGTTGGCGGCCCGCTGGATCAGGCCCGGCTGCTGCCGGCGGGGGCGATAGTCAAGCAGCTTCCGCGCCGCGTTATCCAGTTGTCGCCGGGGGACGATCCGGTCCACCACGCCGAGACGCTTCGCGGTGCGGGCATCGATCGTGCGCCCGCTCAGCATGAGATCGAGTGCCGCCGGGGCGCCGATCAGGCGAATGAGCCGCAGCGTCCCGCCCCATCCCGGATGAAAGCCGAGCCGCACTTCCGGCAGGCCGAGGCGCGTCGCCGGATCATTGAGGGCAATGCGGTAACGACAGGCCAGCGCCAGCTCCAGCCCCCCGCCAAGGCAGAAACCGTGGATCCGGCACAACGTGGGAAACGGCAGGGACTCCAGCTTGTCGAAAATCGCCTGGCCGAGATGAATCAGGTCCAGCGCCTCTTCCCTTCCGGCCAGCGTGGTCAGTTCGTGGATATCGGCACCGGCGATAAAGCCATTGGTCTTGTCCGAAACGATGATCAGGCCTTTCGGTCCCTGGCGCGCGAGGCTGTCGAGAATGGCGTCAAGTTCGGCAAACACTTCCCGCGACAGCACGTTGGTGCCGCTGCCCGGCCGATCAAAATGCAACCACGCAATGGCGTTGTCGTCCGTCTTCAGCGTCCAATTTCTGTACTTTTTTCGTGCCACCCGTCTTTCCTCTTGCCAATCCACTCAGACAACCTGCAGTGGACGGCCGATGGCGTTATAACCTGAGTGCCGGCATCCCGTACCACAGGTAACTTTCGAAGTCCCGCGCTGCCGGGCCGTCCTCCGGAACACCGTGTGCCGCAGGGAAAGCGGCACCCGAGCCTACAGGGAGGTATTCACGGCGTGTGTTCCGGAGAACGGCCCGGCAGCATGATTAACAAAAAAATACGCACAGGACACCATGACTAGACGCGCTCCAGCAACATCGCACCCCCCTGCCCTCCGCCGATACACAATGACGCCATGCCGCGCGTGGCCTGCTTCTGCGCGAGTACCTGGCACAGGTGCAGGACGATGCGCGCACCACTCGCCCCGACTGGATGGCCGAGGCTGATGCCGCCGCCATCCACGTTGAGCCGCGCCGGGTCGATCGCGCCGAAGGCGGACTTTAAGTGCAGTTCCTCGCGGCAATAGGCCCGGTCACCCCAGGCGGCAAGACAGGCCAGGATTTGGGCGGCGAAGGCCTCATTGATCTCCCAGTAGTCGATAGCGTCGATGCCGAGTTTCCGGCGCTGCATCAGCGGTGTCATGGCATGGACGGGGCCGAGTCCCATCTGCTGCGGTTCGAGGGCCGCCCATTCGCTGTCGATAATCCGCGCCAGCACCGGTAAGCGGTAGCGCTTCACCGCCGCTTCGCTGGCGAGAATTACCCACGCGGCGCCGTCGGTCACCTGGGCGCTGTTGCCCGCCGTGACCAGGCCGAATTCCCGGTCGAACGCCGGTTTCAGCGCGGCCAGTTTCTCCACGGTGCTGTCCGGACGCACGCCGTTGTCCCGGTCGTAATAGTTGCCCTGGCCGTCGTAGATCACCTCGATCTCATTGAGCCGGCCCGCTTCATGGGCGGCGGCCAGGCGCCGGTGGCTCTGCACCGCGAATTCGTCCATCGCGCGGCGGCTGATATTGAACCTGAACGCCAGCTCTTCCGCCGTCTGTCCCATCGACAGGCCGACGATCGGATCCGTGAGACCGTGCAACAAGGTCAGCACCGGTTTCAGCAGCGCCGGCCGGAACGTGACCGCGGCCTTGAGCCGGGAGCCCAGCGCACGCGCTGTGAACTGGCCCAGCCATTTCGACATCGCCTTGCTGAACATGAGCGGCACGTGACTCATGGCTTCCGTACCGCCGGCCAGCACGAGTTCCGACCGTCCGGCAGCGATGTTGCGCGCGGCGCTGTCGATGGCCTGCATGCCGGATCCACAATTGCGCTGCACCGTCCAGGCCGGCATCCGGTTTCCGCAGCCGAGCCGCAGGGCGACGACCCGGCCGATATTGGCCTCGTCCGGTCCCGGCATGATGCAGCCGAGGATGACTTCACTCAGATCAGTCGGCTCAAACGGCTGGCGGGCGAGCAAGGGGCGGGCGGCATTGACGGCGAGATCTGAAGCCAGGAACGGGCCGGGTACGCCGCGGGCCTTGAGGCAGGGCGTCCGGCTGCCGTCGACGATAAACACCTCCCGCGGGGTTTGACCCGGTGTGTTGCTCGCGGTCATGGGGTAAGGCGTCCCGTCCGCGCTTTGTCACTGGCCGGCGGTATACCGCCGTACGCGCTAACGGTGGTTATCCCGGGCGCCTGCGCTTCCCCGCTGCGGCCTGCGGATTCAGCGAGTTCGCCGGGAGCAAAATCATCCACTTCGATCACGGCCGCCATCGCGGAAAGGGCCGCCCCGAGCGCCACCGCTTCCTCCGAGGTGATCAACCCGCTCACGTTCGCCTCGTCTATCGCGTCCGGTACCGTCAGTGCCCTGAGCTGGCCGCTGCGTATGGCGCGGTTGAGCCTGGCAAACAACGGCTCGGCGGCAATGGTTCTGGCCAGGGCTTCTTCCAGGAGACAAACCACCTCGCTGGTGGTCGTCGGCAGGTAGATGCCTGCCGTCAGGCGGTCGCGGGTATCTCCCGGCACCAGCAACAAGTGGGCTACATTGCCGTCCAGCGCATCACCGGGTTTGAAATAACAGCGTCCAAGCGGAAAGATAAACACCCTGAGCAGCACGCCGAGGACGCGCACGGGAAAGTTGCGGAGAAAATCACGCATCGCTTCCTCGATGAGATGCAGTCCGCGTCTGGCATTCCATTCCAGCAGCGGCAGGTCCCCGGCCGGGCAGCCCTGGTCCTGAAAATGCTTGAGCGTCGCCGATACCAGGTAGAGGTGACTCAACATATCCCCCAGCCGCGCGGACAGGCGTTCACGGCGTTTCAATGCCCCGCCAAGGACCAGCATGGCCATATCGGCCAGCAGCGCGAAGGCGGCGCTCAGGCGGGTCAGATGACGGTAATAGCGGGCTGTATTGCCGGCGCGCGGCGCGCGGCACAAGCGGGCATGCGTGAGGCCGAGGACCAGGCTCCGCACTGCGTTGCTGATGGTAAAACCGACGTGCCGGAAAATGATCGCGTCGAATTTTCTCAACCCGGCAGCGGCATCCGGATCCGCCGCCGCCTGCATTTCCGCCAGGACATGAGGGTGGCACCGCACCGCGCCCTGGCCGAAGATGATCAGGCTGCGGGTGAGGATGTTTGCGCCTTCGACGGTGATGCTCACCGGCAGGGCCTGGTAGGCACGCGCGAGATAATTCCTGGGGCCGAGCATGACCCCCTTGCCGCCATGCACGTCCATGGCGTCATTGATGACCTGGCGCATGCACTCGGTCAGGTGGTACTTGATGATCGCGGTGGTGACCGCGGGCTTCTCGCCCCGGTCGAGGGCGCAAAGCGTGAGAAGCCGCGCCGCGTCCATGAGGTACGTCAACCCGGCCATCCGGGCGAGCGCCTCCTGCACCCCTTCGAATTCGCCGATGGGGAGGTTGAACTGCCGGCGGATGCGGGCATAGGCGCCGGTGGTCCGGCAGGCAAACTTGCCCGCGCCGGTACTGAGCGCCGGCAGGGAGATCCCGCGGCCGTCTGAAAGGCATTCCATCAACATCCGCCAGCCCTGACCGAGGCCCTCCGCCCCGCCAATCACCCAGTCCAGGGGAATAAACACGTCCCGGCCGCTCGTGGGTCCGTTCTGAAAGGGGATGTTCACCGGAAAGTGGCGGCGGCCGATGTTAACGCCGGCATGCCGGGCCGGGATGAGGGCCAGGGTAATGCCGATATCTTCGCGATCACCCAAAAGATGATCCGGATCGTAGAGCTTGAAGGCGAGACCCAGTAAGGTGGCAACGGGGCCGAGGGTGATATAACGCTTGTTCCAGGTCACGCGGATGCCGAGAACATCCTGTTTTCCGTCGTACTCACCCTGGCAGACGATGCCGATATCCTGCATCCCACCGGCGTCGCTGCCGGCCTCGGGGGCGGTCAGCGCAAAACAGGGGATGTCCTCGCCCGCGGCGAGCCGCGGCAGGTAATGCTCCTTCTGCGCCTCCGTGCCGTAATTCAGCAGCAGCATCGCCGGCCCGAGGGAATTCGGCACCATCACGGTGACGGCCGCGGTACTGCTCCGGGTGGAAAGTTTCATGACCACGGCCGAGTGCGCCAGGGCCGAAAACGCCAGGCCGCCGTATTTTTTCGGAATGATCATCGCAAAAAAGCGGTGGCGTTTGATGAATTCCCAGATTTCCGGAGGCAGATCGTAGCGTTCATGCGTGATATGCCAGTCATCCAGCCGCCGGCACAATTCCTCCACGGGACCGTCCAGGTAGGCCTGCTCTTCCGGCGTGAGCGCCGGTGCCGGCAGCGACAGCAATTTTTCCCAATCCGGCCTGCCGCTGAAAAGCTCCGCGTCCCACCAGACGCTGCCGGCTTCGAGAGCCTCCCGCTCCGTGGCCGACATGACCGGCAGGCGCTTGCGAAAGAAATCAAACAGCGGCGCGGCGTACAGACGGCGCCGCAACGGGAGAATGAGCAGGGGCGGAAAGATCAGGGCATACGGCAGCCACAGGGTGATCAGTACGGCGGGCGTCATGGCGGCCAGGCTGATGCCCGCCAGCAGCAGCGCAAAGGCCAGCGCCCAGGACCAGAGCGGGGCGCGCAGGAACGCGAGCACGCACGCGAGGACGCCGCACGCGAAAATGCAGAGGGTTATCATGCTCATGAGATTATGCCGCCCCTATGCCGTCCGGTTACCCGGCATTATAGGGATTTGCCCCGGATAAAAATAACTGTTCCCCCGGCCTTCAGGCCCCGGCGGTGCGTTGCGCCGAAAGCGGCGGTCGCCTGCCTTCCGCGCGCCGGCCGTCAGGCGGTCAGCGTCCTGATCCGCGGATCGAAGGCGTCGCGCACGGCATCGGCAAACAGGTTGGCGGGCAGCACGAGCCCGAGCATGAAGATGAAGGCGGCCGAGAGCGACCACCACACGACGGGTTCCCGGGCCATTTCCAGCCGGGCGCTGTTGATCATGTTGCCCCAGCTGGCCATGGTCGGATCCACGCCGATATTGATGTAGGCCAGCACCGCCTCGGCGAGGACCAGCCCGCTGAAATCCAGGACGATCGTGATCATGACGATATGCATGACGTTGGGCATAAGGTGCCGGAGCATGATGGTGACAGGGTCGACGCCGAAGGCGCGGGCCGCCAGCACGAAATCCACCTCGCCGAGTTTCAGGGTCTCGCCCCGCAACAGGCGGCACAGGCCGGTCCAGCTCATGATGCCGAGGATCATGCACAGAAACAGCAGGCGCAAGTCCGCCCGCTGTTCGATGCTCGTGAAATCCTCGGCGTGGTTGGTCATGTAAACCTCGAGCATCAGGATCGCCGCGGCGATCAGCAGCACGCCGGGAATGGAATTGAGCGTGGTATAGAGGTACTGGATGACATCGTCCACCCAGCCCCGGAAATACCCCGCCATGATGCCGAGGACGAGGGCGAACGGGAGCATCACGAGGGTTGTCAGCGTGCCGATTAAAAGGCCGGTGCGCACCCCCTTGAGGGACTGGTAAAACACGTCCTGGCCGACCTTGTCCGTCCCGAGAACGTGGTAATAACCGGAGAGATAGACCAGTGCCGTTCCCGTGATGAGAAGGCCGCCGAGGGTGGCCAGGATGACGTGCCAGGGCGTCGGGCGCTGCCGGCGCAGGATGCCCTCACTCTCGGACCGGAAGGTACCGCGCCTCCTGGCGGCGAGGCCGGCGATGATGACGGCACAGCACCCCAGCCAGAGCAGTGTTCCGAGGACGATTCCCGTGAGCGTCTTTTTCAGGATATCGGGCAGCCATTCCGCGGCCGGGTCGTCGAGGTGGCGGCCGCCGTAGCGCAGCCGCGGGTAATCGCGCACCTGCCTGCCGTCCGGCAGATCGATGACTTCCCGCGCATAGGCATGGGTGGCAAAGGGCGCCGAATAGGTTTTTTCCACTCGTTGCCGCAGCCCTTCCGCCAGCACGTCCAGCACGCTGGCGATCTCCGCCGAATACGCCGGGGCACCGGTGGGCGCCTCCTCGAGGCGGGGATGGAAATGCAGGGAATCCAGCAGACCTACCAGGACATAAAACCCGAGCAGAACGGACGCCGCCATGGCCAGCGGGTTTTCCCTCACCTGCCGCCAGGGCGCGTGCAGATGTTCGTGGCGGCGTGAATACCAGATAAACACGCCCACCATGAACACCAGGAAGAAAACGAGGAAATCGGTGATGAAAATGACCGGCACGCGGTTACTCCAGCCGGATCCGCGGATCCGCAATCGTGTAGGAAATATCCGTCAGGATGAGTCCGGCGATATAGAGCACCGAACCCAGAAAGACCATTGAACGTACGATGGCGAAATCCTGGTTGTTGATGGCGTCGATCGTGTAGCTGCCGAGGCCCGGGATCGCAAAGAACGACTCCGTGATCAGGCTGCCGATGAACAGCATGGGCAGTATCACCACCACGCCCGTCAGGATCGGAATGAGGCCGTTGCGCAGCACGTGCCGGTAGAGAATCAGCTTTTCCGGCAGGCCCTTGGCGCGCGCCGTCCGCACGAAATCCTTGTTCATCTCTTCCAGGAAAATCGTCCGGTACCAGCGCGTGGAAGAACCCAGCCCACCGACGATGCCGACGATCACCGGCAGGGCGACGAATTTGACGGCGTCGAAGCTGGTGTCGTATCCCGAGATGGGCACGAGGTGAAACAGCTTGCCGATAACGAACTGGCCGCCGATGATGTAAAACATACTGGAGATGGACATCAGGACCACGCAGATGACCACGCCCCAGATATCGATATAGCTTGCCCGGAAAAAGGCGAGCAGGAGGGCGAAGCTGATATAGGTCAGCAGGCCGAGCAGCAGGGTGGGCACGGTGATGGCAAGGCTCGGCCACATGCGCTGGCTGATGTCATAGCCGATGTCCCGGCCGCTGTCCGACTGGCCGAAATCAAAGACAAACAACCTGACGGAATTGCGGAAGAAGATCGTGTCCGTGAACTTCCGGACGCCCTCCACCCCCGAATTCCACAACACCGGCCTGTCGTAGCCGCGCTCGCTCTTCCACTTTTCCACGGCCTCCGGCGTCACGCGCTTCTGGCCAAGCTGCATGCGCGCAATGTCGTCGGGGGTATTCACGACGAAAAACAGCACGAACGTGATGACGTTTATGCCGATCAGGATGGGGATAGCGTACAGAACCCGGCGTATGACGTAATTGATCATGCGACGGCGGAACGTTCCCTGCGCCGGTAGGCGGCAAAGGCGGGTACCAGGCTCAGAAGTAACAACAGCAGCAAAAGGACAAATGGCCAGATCACCGGCCGGTTCCACTCCCGACGCAGCCTGTCCCTGAGATCGGGATCGATGCGCTTGTACTTCAGCGTGTTGTTGGCCATGAGATTGGGTTTCGCGTTGCCGTACCAGGCATGATGAAGCGAATAGGCGACCGGGTGAAAACCCCAGAGCCACGGCGCATCGCGCCGCGCAATCTCGACCATCTGGTCCACCACGGCCTGCCGCTCCGGGCCGTCGGGCATGCTCTTCATTTCGTTGAAAAGCCGGTCGAAGTCATCGTTGGTGTAGTTCGCGGCGTTCTCACCGTTCAGGCCGACCTTGATGTTGGGCCCGTACAGGAGAAACAGGAAATTCTCCGGGTCCGGATAATCCGCGTTCCACCCCCAGACGAACATCTGCGCCGTCCCCTTCAGCATTTTTTCCTGGAAGCGGTTGTAATCGGTCGCCCGCACCACGAGGTGTATTCCGAGCTTGGCAAACTGTTTCCGAAACCAGTCGAAATTCGCCTTGCTGTCCGGGCCCGCGGCGGGGGTGTCGAGGTACAGAATCAGGGGACGGCCCGACGCCGCATCCCGGCCGTCCGGGTATCCCGCCTGCGCCAGCAGGCGCCTGGCCTCCTCCGGCAGTCGCCGCACTGCCCGGCCGGCGCGCCATTCATAGACGTACGGATTGATTCCAGCCGCGCCTTCGATGTAACCGAAAATGCCGGGAGGGATCGGTCCCTGCGCCGGTACGCCGCGGCCGTTGGCAAAAATGGAAATGTATTCCTCGTAATCGACGGCGATGGATATCGCCCGGCGCAGGAGCCTGGCGCGTTCGCTGTCGCCGCCGACAATGTCATCGCGCATGTTGAAACCCAGGTAAAAGGTCGAAGTGGTCACCGCCGTATTGAGCCGGATGCCCCTGGCGCGCATCTGCTCGGTCAATTGCGCCTCGCCTTCCGCGCTGAACCTTACGGCCTGATCAAAACTGTCGGATACGATGCCGGAGGTATCGTAATAACCCTGCAGAAACTTGTTCCAGGCGGGTATGGATTCCCTCTCCAGGCTGAAAATCGCAGCGTCGATGAACGGCATCATCCGGCCCGCGTCCCGGAAATAACCCTGCGCCGCATCCTCCGGCTCGCCCTCGTCCGGGTAGGGTTCGCCGCGGAAATTCGGGTTGCGCACGAGCACCATGCGCCGGTTCGGGTTGTTCTCCACCAGCATGAACGGTCCCGTGCCCACCGGGAACCAGTCCAGGGTGATGTTTTTTTCCTTCATGCCGGGCTGTGAATAAAACCTGTCGGCCTCCCACGGCATCGGGGCGAAAAAGGGCATCGCCAGCCAGAACCGGAACTGGGGATACTTTTCCCCGAGCACGATCTCAAACGTGTAGCGATCGAGGGCGTAGGCGCCTTCGAGTTGATAGTCGCGCAGATCGATAAACGCCGCTGCGTCGTCTTCCGGGTGGCGGGCGACTGAAAGTTCGTCTGACAATTCCTGCAAACCCAGGATGTACTTGGCCATCAATCCGGCGACGGGTGAATGCAGGCGGGGATGCGCGAGGCGTTTTATCTGGTAGAGGTAGTCATCGGCCGTCAATTCTCTCGTGCCCGTTTTATCGAAATCCGCAAGGGTGCGGATCTTTTCAAGATCCGCCCGCGCCAGGTCATGGTAATAATATTTTCCCGCCGGATCGCGGGCGAAGGCCGGATGCGGCTGGAAAAGGATGCCGGGCCTGAGGGTGATCCGGTACACGGCACGGTGTACCTGCTCCGGCGGCGCGTCGTCCTCCAGCGCATTGCCGTCGCTGTCGAAATACCGCGCCTCGGGGACCGACGTGGCCGTCAGCGGCACCAGCCGGTACGGCCGCTGCAGAAAGTGATACTGGAGCGGCGGTTCATAGATCTGTCCGAGAAACACGTACTCGTTGGCGCTGTAGGAACTGACCGGGTCGAGATGTTTCGGCCGCTCCTCGAACGAGTCGTAGTAGATGTTCCGGCGCGTCTGGTGATCGGGATAAGGATTGTTCCACGGACCGTCTGTGCAGCCCGCGATCATGATCAATGCACCCGCTGCCCAGTACAGAGCAATTCTGTTCATTATGCTATTATGGGTGCCGGTACGATTCTCATGACTCGTTGCGCATTATAAACGCCGCGATTATTCTGTACACGCCGCGACGTATCACTGCAACAGGCAAAACGGAATACGGGAAAAATCAACATGGGGCTGCTTGATGGCAAACGCGCCTTGATCGTCGGCGTGGCCAGCAATCGTTCAATCGCCTGGGGAATCGCAAAGGCCATGCACCGCGAAGGCGCGCAGCTGGCGTTCACCTACCAGAATGAAAAACTGCGGGATCGCGTCGAGGACTTTGCCGCGCAACTGGATTCCGGGATCACCGTGCCCTGCGACGTTACCAGCGATCAGCAGATACAGGCCATGTTCGAACATATTGACGATTACTGGGACGGCCTGGACATCCTGGTCCATTCCGTGGCCTACGCACCGCGCGACCAGCTCGAAGGTGAATACCTCGAGAGCGTGACGCGGGAAGGATTCCTGACCGCGCACGAAGTCAGTTCGTACAGCTTTTCGGCGCTGGGCGATGCCGCCAGGCCCATGATGAAAGGACGCAATGGCGCCATGTTGACGCTGACCTACATCGGCGCCGTGCGCGCCATGCCGAATTACAACGTGATGGGCGTTGCCAAGGCCAGCCTGGAGGCGAACGTCCGTTACATGGCGGCGAGCCTCGGCCCGGAGGGAATACGCGTCAACGCGATCTCGGCGGGCCCCATCAGGACACTCGCTTCATCCGGCATCAAGGGCATGCGGGATTTTCTTGAACACGTCGAAAAGGTTTCCCCGCTCAGGCGCAACGTCACCATCGACGAAGTGGGAAATGTCGCGGCCTTTCTGTGCTCCGATTACGCCTCCGCCGTGACCGGCGAGATCACCTACGTGGACTGCGGGTTCAACGCCATCGGCATGGCGTAAGCGATGCCTGGCGTTCCTTTGCCTGCCGGCAGAGCCGCCACCGCGATCCGGCTTCATGGCGCATGACCACAACAGGCTGCTCGTCGCCATCCTGATCGGTGCGGCCGCCGGCCTCGTCTGCGGCTGGTTCTTCGGTGAATCGATGCGGGCCGTCGAATGGCTGGGCACGCTGTTTCTCGATGCCCTGAAAATGACGATCATTCCGCTGATCATGGCCGCGGTGATCAGCGGCGTGGCCTCGCTCGGCGACGTCCGCAAACTGGGAAAGGTGGGGGGTTACACGGTCCTCTATTACCTCTCCACCACCGCCCTGGCGGTACTGACCGGCCTCATCATCGTCAACCTCCTTGAGCCTGGCGTGGGTTATGAAAGGCCTCATCATTCCCCGCCGCCCGAGGCCGTTGCCCAGGAGGCCCCCGCGTTCACGGATATCCTGCGCACCCTGATCACGCCCAATCTCGTGGCAGCGGCAGCCGATACCCAGCTGCTGCCCCTTATCGTCTTTTGCCTGATATTCGCGGCCGCGCTCACTACCACCGGGGAAAAAGGCAGCGCCGTTATCGGTTTCTTCAATGGCCTCAATGAAGTCATGATGAAGGTCGTGATCTGGATCATGTATTTTGCCCCCGTCGGCATTTTCGCCCTGATTGCCGCGCGCCTGGGCCAGGCCGGCGGCGGACCGGCCTTCTGGAATGAGATCAGCCTCGTGGGACGCTATATCCTCGCGGTCATCGTCGGGTTGATGATTCATTTCGCGGTGCTGTTTGTCATTCTCCGCATGTTCTCCCGGCGGGGGCTGGCTTATCTTGTCGGCATGCTGCGGGCCCTGCTGACCGCCTTCGGTACGGCAAGCTCCTCCGCCACGCTGCCGCTCACCCTGGAATGCGCCAGCGAGGCCGGGGTCGACCCCAGGGCAAACAGGTTCGTCCTGCCGCTTGGCGCAACGGTCAACATGGATGGTACCGCCCTGTATGAAGCCGTTGCCGCGATGTTCATCGCCCAGTCCTACGCGGTCTACATGGGCCTGGAGGAACAGGTCATCATATTCATTACTGCCACCCTGGCCGCCATCGGTGCGGCCGGTATCCCGCAGGCGGGGCTGGTGACGATGATCATCGTATTGACGGCGGTGGACCTGCCGCTCGAGGGCATCGGCATGCTGCTGGCCGTGGACTGGTTTCTGGATCGCGTGCGCACCACGGTCAACGTGTGGGGGGACGCCGTCGGTGCGGCCGTGATTGAACGAATACTGCCGTCAGGGAATTCCTGAGAGA